>JAWVZJ010000014.1:0-19126 GCA_033722255.1 Thermoanaerobaculia bacterium
CCATCCATCGGACCGGGAAGCGCCCGTCGAGGGAGCAATCCATCCCGAGCCCCCCGCTCCGATGACCCTTCCCGACCACCTCCTGCTCCCGGACGACGATCCCGGCCCCGACCTGGCTCCCCGTTTCGGAGCCGCGGCGCTGCGGGAGCTCTGGGAAGAGACGGGGGTGGCCGTGACCGTCCCCCGTCTTCCGGAACCCCGGGAGCGAGATAGGATCCGGAATCGGATCCTGGACGATCCGGCCGCCCTCCCGGACCTTCTCCGGGATCTCGGTCTCGCCCTGGACCTGTCGGCCCTGGTCTACGCCGGAAGGTGGCTGACCCCTCCCTTCGCACCGTTGCGATTCGACAACCGCTTCTTCCTCCTGGAGTGGCCCAGGGGACGCCGGGACCAACCCGAGATCCGACCGGGGGAGCTGGTGGAGGGAGAGTGGATCCGCCCCCGGGAGGGACTGGCCCGCTGGCGCCGGGCCGAGGTCCTGGCCGCCCCGCCGATCCTCCACCTGCTCCGGGTCCTGGCCGAGGAGCACCTCTCGGAGGAGGGCGTACCGGAGGAAGGCTTCGCGAGGCTCCACCGGACCGAGGAGGCCGACCTCGGACCCTTCCGCCGGATCGAGTTCCGGCCCGGGATCGTCCTGCTTCCCCTCCGGACGCCGACCCTCCCCCCGGCTACCCACACCAACGCTTACCTCGTGGGGGCGGGAGCCGAGGCGGTCCTCGTCGATCCCGGCTCGCCCCTTCCCGAGGAACAGGAGCGCCTCCGCCGGGCCTTGGACGCCTTTCGGGCCGAGGGGCGGCGAATCCGGGGGATCTGGCTCACCCACCACCACCCGGACCACGTGGGAGGCGTGGAGGCGGCCCGGGCTCACCTGGAGGCCCCCGTGGCCGCCCATCCGGTCACGACGGAGATCCTCGAGGCCCGGGGCTTCCAGGTCGACGAGGACCTCCGGGACGGCGAGACCGCCGAGCTCGACGGCGGTTCCACGATCACCGTGCACCATACCCCCGGTCACGCCCCGGGCCACCTCGCGTTCGAGGTTTCCCCCCACCGGTCCCTGCTGGTGGGGGACCTCGTCTCCGCCCTCTCCACCGTGGTCATCGATCCGCCGGAGAACCGGATGGGTGACTATCTAGACTCCTTGCGACGGATGGCCGATCTCGAGCCCAAGACCCTCTTCCCCGCCCACGGTCCGGTCCTCTCTCCGGGCCGGGAGGTCCTCCGAGACGTGACCCAGCACCGGGAAGAGCGGGAAGCCCGGATCCTCGCCGCCTGGAAGGAGGGCCACCGCACCCCTTCCGCGATCCGTCCCAGGGCGTACGACGAGATTCCCGAGATGCTCCACCCCCTGGCCGAGCGCCAGATCGAGGCCCACCTCATCCACCTCCGGGAGGAGGGGGCGCTGACCGCGTAGCCGACCCGGAGCTCCGGTCGGGACCGGGCGGCTATGCCGACAAAACGCCTATAATGCCGGGGCATTGACCTGCCCGGATCCTTCCAACCGTCCGGTGTCCGGGTTCTCGGGACGACGGCCCGGACCCGTCGCAGCCACCCTCCTTCTCTCGGGGACGGCTCTCCTGTGCCCCACGCTCTCCGGATCGGCTTCCGGGGCCGCCGAGGTCGAGCTCCTACTCTCCGGACCCTCGGGGGAGGGGATCGAAGGTGCGATCTTCTCGGCAGCACCGGAGAACGGGAAGCCGCCACCTCCTTCGAAGGCGGCGGTCATGGATCAGCGCGACAAGGCCTTCGTTCCCCACGTCCTTCCGATCACGGTCGGCACGGGAGTCGTCTTCGAGAACAGCGACTCCATCGCCCATCACGTCTACTCCTTCTCGCCTCCTAGACGGTTCGACTTCTATCTTTCGGAGGGAGAGAGCCGCGAGGTGGTCTTCCAGAGTCCCGGAGTCGTGGCCCTGGGGTGCAACGTCCACGACTGGATGCTGGCCTACGTCGTCGTCCTGGAGACCCCCTACTTCACCATGACCGGAACCGACGGCCGGGCGATCCTCGGGGACCTCCCGCCGGGAGACTACCGCCTTCAGCTCTGGCATCCTCGGATCGACCGGAAGGAGAGGGGGATCCGAAGGGACCTCCGGATCGAGGCCGTCGGGCAGGAGACCTGGCGGGTAACCCTCGAGCGTCCTCTCCTGCCAGACCGGACCGGGGAGCGGGCCCCCGAGTACGGGGGCGCGGAGTGAAGACACTCCAGAGCCGGATCCTCGCCTTCTTCCTCGTCCTCCTCCTCATCGTGGTGAGCGTGACCCTCCTGGCCGTCTATCGGGCGGCCTACTTCCACACTCGGGGGCAGGTGGTGACCGGGCTCGACCAGGGGAGCCGGATCATCGAAGACAAGCTCGCCTCCCGAAGCCGGACCCTCGCCTCCGCTGCGGAGACCCTGGCCAAGGACGATGCTCTCCGGCAAGCGATCTTCGCCGAAGCCGAAGACCACGAGTCGCTCCGCGTGGCCCTGGACAACCACCGCCTCCGGACCGAGGCCGACCTGGCCCTTCTCCTCCAGCTCGACGGATCCACCCTCGCATTCACCGCCGATCCGGAGCTGGAGGAGGTGGAGCTTCCCACCTCCGGCCTGACCGCGTCGAGACCGGAGAGCCGATCGCGATCGCGGATCGTCGTCGCCGAGGACCACATCCTCCAGCTCGTCCTCGTGCCCTACTACGTCCCCGTCAGCGCCCCGGAGCCGTCGCTATGGCTCGTCCTGGGACAGACGATCGACGACGAGTTCGCCCGGGAGGTGAAGGAGCTGACCGGTCTCGACGCCGCCTTCGTCGACCCGGGCCGCGAGGACCTCGACATTCTCGCGTCCTCCCTCGGTCCGAGAACGCGCAGGGCCCTCGCCGTGAGGGCGCTTCCCGGAGAGGAGGCGGTGGAAACTCTGGAGCTTGCCGGCACCGAGTTCCTCCTCACCTCGGCGAATCTCTCCGAGGCTTCCGTCTCGCCTCTGATCGCGGTGCTCCTACGCTCCGTCCGGGAGGCCTTTCTCGACTTCCGGCGACTCGCGGCCCAGATCCTCGCCATCACCCTGGTCTCGATCGGCCTCGTCGTGGTCGGGGCGCTCCTGATCTCCCGGGGGATCACCCGGCCCCTCCGGAGCCTGGGAGAGGCGGCCCGGGAGATCGCGGGAGGCGACTACGAAGCGGAGCTCCCGGAGGAGAGCGTGGGAGAGGTGGGTGACCTGGCCCGGGAGCTGGGCACGATGCAGCGGGAGATCCGAAACCGGGAGAGGGCGATCGAACACCTCGCCTACCACGATGATCTCACAGGACTTCCGAACCGCAACCGGTTCCGGACCGAGCTCGACCGAGCGATCCGCCGGGCCG
Organism: Thermoanaerobaculia bacterium; assembly: GCA_033722255.1. Taxonomy (GTDB): domain Bacteria; phylum Acidobacteriota; class Thermoanaerobaculia; order Multivoradales; family JAIOJS01; genus JAWVZJ01. The sequence goes on from JAWVZJ010000014.1 coordinate 3,336, forward strand.
CGGAGAAGCGACATCGGCTGGCCGTGGCGGTGATCGATCTCGACCGGTTCAAGGAGATCAACGACACCCTGGGGCACCACGTGGGCGACCGCCTTCTCCTGGAGGTCGGCAGTCGGCTGGAGGCGCTCGAGGCCGAATCCGGCGGTGCCGTTCGGGTGGCCCGCCTCGGCGGCGACGAGTTCGGAGCCCTCTTCCCCGGGGTCGGGATCGAGGAGGCCCGCTCGAAGGCGGAGGAGATCCGCACCCGTCTCGGCGAGCCGATGGAGACGGACGAAATCCTCCTCGAGACCCAGGCCAGTATCGGGCTCGCGGCCTTCCCGGATCACGGCGGCGACCCGGGATCGCTCCTGAGGCAGGCGGAGGTCGCCATGTACGTCGCCAAGGAACGTTGGCTCGGGATCGCTTTCTACGAGAGCAGCGAGGACCAACACAGCATCCATCGCCTGAGCCTCATGAGCGACCTCCGGAGGGCGGTGGAAAACGACGGTCTCGACCTCGTCTACCAGGCGAAGCTGGAGATCGCCACCACCAGGATCCGGCAGGTGGAGGCTCTGGTTCGGTGGGACCATCCTCGACTGGGACCCGTGAGCCCGGCGGAGTTCGTCCCCATCGCGGAGCAGACCGGAACGGTGCGACATCTCAGCCGTTGGGTTCTCCGCCGAGCGGTGAAGCAGATCGTGGCGTGGAGGGAGCAGGGACTCACCCTACAGGTGGCGGTGAACATGTCGGCACTGGACCTCCACGACAGGGATCTCCCGGGGTGGCTCGCGGTGCTTCTCGAGGAATCCTCTCTGTCGGCGGGGAGTCTCGTCCTCGAGGTCACCGAGGGAAGCGTCATGGCCGATCCCGGGACCGCCCGGGGGATCCTCGACGAGCTCGCTTCCATGGGGGCGACGATCTCGATCGACGATTTCGGCACCGGCTACTCGTCGCTGACCCAGCTCCAGCGTCTTCCGGTTCACGAGCTGAAGGTCGATCGTTCCTTCGTGAAGGAGATGACGCGCTCGGATCAGGCCCATCTCATCGTCCGCTCCACCGTGGAGCTCGGTCACAGCCTCGGGCTCCGGGTCGTAGCCGAGGGAGTCGAAACTCGGGAAGATCTGGCCCTCCTTCGGGAGCTCGGCTGTGATCTCGCCCAGGGATACTTCATCGGAGAGCCGCAGAGCCCAGACGCGCTCGCCCGAGAGCTCTTGGTCCGAGCGGAAACAGGGTCCGACGTCGGATGAGGAGCCGGGACGGGCCTCTCGCGGTCGCGCTCCTCGCTCTCTCTCTCGCCGGCCCCGGAAGCCTTCCGGCAACCGAGGTGAGCGTCACCGGTCTCCTCGACCTCAGGGCCATGGCCGTGGAGGGAGCACCGTCCTGGCTCAGGGCCGGTCTCGGGAAGCTTCGATACGACGGGGGAGACGAGCCCCTTGATCTCGGCACGGCTCTCGTCGACCTCCGGTGGCGGCTCCTCCCGACGGTGGAAGCTCGGGCGGTGGCCGGAACCTGGGACAAAGTCGATGGAGCCCTGGATCTCACCGAGGCCTACGTCCTCTGGCGCCCGGTGCCCCGGTCCGCCTACCGGTGGCGGGTTCGGGGTGGGGCCTTCTACCCTCCGTTCTCGCTCGAGAACACCGACCCCGGCTGGACGTCGCCGTACACGGTCAGCTTCTCGGCCATCGACACCTGGATCGCCGAAGAGGTGCGTACTTTGGGCATCGAGACCACGGTGACCCGGATGGGGAAGTATCTGAGATCGCCCCACGACCTGACCGCGAACCTCGCGATCTTCCAGGGCAACGACCCCCTGGGGGCCCTCTTATCCTGGCGGGGGTGGGCCCTGCACGACCGACAGACCGGTCTCTTCGAACGCCTGCCTCTCGCCGAGCTTCCGGCCTTCGGTCCGGAGGGGAGCTTTCCGCCCCAGGCGTCGTTCGAGGAGCCGTTTCTCTCCGAGATCGATGGCAGGACCGGATACTACGGGGGCCTGCAGTGGGATTTCCGGGAGCGATCTCGGCTTCGGCTCCACCACTACGACAACAACGGCGATCCCCTGGCCATCGAGGACGGACAGTGGGCCTGGGATACCCGGTTTCGACATCTCGGCTGGCAGCTCGCTCTCCCGGGCAAGGCAATGGGAATCCTCCAGGTGGTCGACGGGAGTACCGAGATGGCCGGGTTCGCCGGCGTTCTGGTCCTCGCCGATTTCACCGCCCGGGCCCTGCTCCTGAGCCGGCCCTTCGGTCCTCACCGACTCTCGGTCCGCTACGATGACTTCGAGGTCGTCGACGAGGACGCGATCCCCGACGACCCCAACGACGAGGACGGCCACGCCTGGACCCTGGCCTGGTTCCGGGAGGGTGATCCGATCGGGAAGTGGGGCTCATGGCGGATCGGTCTCGAGCTGCTGTCGGTGACGAGCCGGCGTCCGGCCCGCTCGATCTTCGGCGAGGAACCGAAGCGGCGCGAGGAGCTCCTCCAGCTGTCCCTCGAATGGCGGTTCTGACGCTCCGCTTCCGTCCTGGCCGAAACTGCTCTACTCCCCGGACTCTCCGCGGTATTCGTCCCGGGCCTTCTTCGCCGCCTCGAAGACGTCGTCGGGCACCAAGAGCTGGCGCATGGTGGCAGCGAACTGCTTCGCTTCCTCTTCCCAGGCCTCCTTCTCGGCCTCCCCTTCCGGACGGGTCAGCTCCAGTCCCCGCTCCACCATCTCCTGGATCGCCCGCTCGTCCTGCTCGGGGACTGCCTTCTCCAGCCGTTCCCCGACCTCCCGCGCCTCCTTCCGGAGCACCTCCCGGTCTGCCGGATCGACGCGCTCCCAGGTGGACTCGGCCACGATCGTGGCTCCCACCAGCGGCGCGATCCCCAGGTCCAGCATATAGGGCGTCGCCCGGTACCATTGGAGGGTGAGGGCCGCCAGGGGCGTCGTGGGCAGGGCTTCCACCATCCCGGTCTGGAGGCCGGTCATGACGTCGGTGCTGGACAGAGCCACCGGGTCGTAGCCGTTCTTCTTCCACCACTGGACCATCTCCGCATCCCCGGCGGAGGTGAAGAGCTTCAGCTTCTGGAGATCCCCCGGCGTCCGGACCGGCTCCTTGGTGAAGAGCTGAATCCATCCGGCATGACCCCAGTTCAGGAGAACGTATCCCTTCTCGGCCAATCGTTGCTCGAACATCGGGGTCAGCGCCTCCACCACGTGAAAGAGCTCCTGGTAGGAGCGGAAGAACCGGGGGATGGCGAAGACGTGGAAGCCCGGCTCGATCTCCGAGAGACCGATGACGGTGAGGGTCGCGGCGTGAAGCTGCCCGATCCGCATCTTCCGGAGGACGTCCCCCTCGCTACCCGCCACCCCGCCGGGATAGATCCGAAGGGCCACCCTCCCCTCGGTCTGCTCCCGCCAGTCCTGACCCATCTCCTTGAGCTCCTTGTCCCAGACCGATCCCTCCGGCACCAGGGTGGCCAGCTTGAGGGTGGTGGCGGCTCCGGCGGTGGAGGCCACGAGGACAGAGAGAACGAGGATCCAGGGAACGGCTCGCGCTCGAAGGCTCATTCGAATCATCTCCCTCCAGACGCACTCGGGCCGGCGTTCTCGCCGTCCGGTCCGCCTATGAAGTAGTCGTCGGTCCGGTCCAGGAGCCAGCGGGCCTTCTCCTGCATCAGGATGTTCGTCAGCCGCCGCTCCGGGACCGCGCCCGGGTCGATCTCCAAAGCCCGGTTCAGCATGTCTACGTACGTCGACCGATCCTGCGTTTGGACCGCGACCTCCTGGGCGTAGGTCACGTAGGGCCCGGCCCGGTTCCCACCGGAGAGCTCCACCGCCCGCTCGAAGTGCCTTTTCGCCGCTTCCAGGTCTCCTCCCAGAGACGGCGGCAGGGCCTTCAAGGAGATCATCGCCTCGTGGAGGAGCCCGTCGCCCCAGGTGGGCTCCAGCTCCAGGGCCCGCCCGAACAGCGCCAGGACGGCCCCGAGGTCGGCCAGCAGCTCCGGCCGGTCCTTCCCCAGGGAGACGGCCGCCCCCCAGCTCGCCGCCGTCCAGTAGATCTCCTCCAGGGACTCCCCACTCAGAGCACCGACCGCCTCCTCCGGACGGCGGCGCAGCTCCTCCCGGATCCCCGGCTCACCGACGGCCAAAGCTCGCAGGGAATAATCTCGGGCCCGGAGATACAGGGCGAGCGCCCGCCGTCGCAGCTCCTCCGACCGCCGGTAGTCCTCGGGCTCGATCCTCTCCGCCTCGAGCTGGACGAATCCCCAGGAGTACCCGGCGAACCCCTTCCCCGCCGCCAGGAGGAGCTCTCGGTTGTCGGGCTGCTCGAGGATCAACGCCTCCATCGTCTTCAGGGCGAACGGCAGGGCCTCGGCCACGAGCTCCGGATCGCTCTCGGTGGCGTAGACGGCAGAGGAGTCGGCCAGGGCGCTCCCCAGGGTGGAGACCGCCTTCTTCCGCAGCGAGCAGCCGGCGGCCGCGAACAGGAGAAGGGAGGCTGAGAGGAGAACCACCGATCGCCGCATCGCGGGAGATCCTACCAGCTATGCGAGCTCGGCTGGAGCGTTCGAAAGGGCTGAGTGTTCCACGTCGCGGCGATCGGCTTGCCGGCTCCTTCACGCCCAGGTCGCCTCGACGCGATCGAAGTCACAGTCGAGGATCTCGGTGGGGAAATGATCACGTCTTACCGAGTCCACCGCTTCCTATACTCGGTGAGTGACACCAATTTCACCGTTTCTGACCTCGCGCTGCGACGGAATCCTGATCCTGAGCTGGACGGTGGAACCCGAGGCCCTCCTCCCCCACCTTCCGGCTGGAGTCGAGCTCGACCGATGGCGGGGAGACTGCTACACCAGTCTGGTGGGCCTCAGGTTCCGGGACACCCGGATCCTCGGTCTCCCGATCCCGTTTCACCGCACCTTCGACCAGGTGAACCTCCGCTTCTACGTCCGAGGGCGGACCGAGGCGAGCCAGCCACCCGGTGTCGTCTTCGTCCGGTAGCTGGTCTCCCACTCCACCGTCGCCCTCGCCGCCCGCTGGCTCTACGGAGAGAGCTCCGTCCACCGGAGGATCCGGCGCACCCCGAACCGAAGCGAAAATCCGCTTCCGGCGGGAACGCGACTCGCCTACGATTGGAGAGACGAAACAGGCCCGGCCGGAATCGAGGCGCGCATCGGAGAGTCCCTCGAGCTTCCGCCCTCCGGCTCCCGGACAGAGTTCCTCGTCGAGCGCCACTGGGGTTGGGGTCGTCGTCGAGGGGCCACGGTGGAGTACCGTCTGGACCGTCTCCGGTGGCAGGTCCACCCCGCCGAGGCCGTCGCCTTCCGTGGAGACCCGACCCTGTACGGCGAAGGCTTGGCCGGCGAGCTGGCCAGACCTCCGGTCTCCGCCTTCGTAGCCGAAGGCTCCGAGGTCGCGCTGAGCCGACCCCGGGCCCTGTCCGACTGACCCGGCCCAGATTCCACGGTTTCCGGGCACCATCTTCCAGGCAGCCGTCTGACGAACCGCCCGAATTTCGGTACGAGATGTCCAGCTTCGGATCAGAAACCGGGCTCGGGACCCTCGGCTAACCTGCATTATTAACCATGCATCCGACCCGCGAAGCGGGTACCCCGCCTTGGATTTGCCAGCGCTGGCCCACCATCACTGCCATCTACACGCCCTCGCGACGACACCCGATGAACAATGCAGGCTAAACCCCGATCCGACTCACCGCTCGGCATACGACCTCTCCACCCAGGCCGGTCCGGGACACCGGCGTCCAGCACCACTTCCAGACCCGCCTCGATCCGGCTCCGGACCTCCCGAAAATCCGTGGCATTCGGCTCTGTTCGCTCCCCCTCAACGACCAGGCCGCTGCTGGCCAGGAAGGCCCGGCCTCGGCGCACCCGAGCGCTTCGAAGTGGGGCGGAGCGCCTCGTTGGTGAGCCGACCTAGCCGACAGTTCATTCCGTAATCTGATTACCTCGACCTTCACAAAAGACATTCCATCACCAAAATCCGACATCTCATCGAGATCTCTTCGAGGAGGAGCTGGCCCGGAGCAACTCGTGCCCGAGCTCACTTCCGGAAGTAATCCAGCGCCTCGTTGTAGAGCACCGACTCCGGTCCGCTGGACCCGTCCGGCATGGCGACGAACGGGTCGATCGTCGTGCCATCGTCGGCGAGGCGCTCCTCGTAGTCCCATTCGGTCTCGGCCTCGGCGTCGCACCCGGCCTCGGGTTCACCTTCTGCTCGTCTTCGCGACCGAGCCCGAACGGGGGCATCCCGAATCCGGCAGGAGCGTCGGGGGGCGGGGCGTTCTCTACGGTGGTCATGGCGGTTCCTCCTGTCTGGCCTAACCGAGTATAACCCCTGTTTCTTTAGGTCTTTAGGTTGCCTCGAGTGCCACGATCTTCGGGGCCTCCACCTTCGGGGATTCGATGGGCGGAGATCGGGCAACAGGTAGGAAGCTGTGGGTTCTCACGGGGCGTTGGGATGGAATCCTGGATGGAGGCGTAAAAGGGGCGCAAATCTTGTCAAGGGTGATCTTGGGCGACCTGACGGGCGACGGCGAGGAGAGTCCCGCCATGCCGGCGTGGACCTGCCCCTGCTTCGTGGACTGTTCAACAGTCACCGTCGCTCCAGCGGGATCCATCCGAACAAGACGAGATGGAGGGAAATCGCCGACTATACTCCGCAGAGTGAAGACGCGAGAGGACGAGACGCGACCCATGGAGACGCGACACGAGGAGAGCCTCCAGGAGCGGTACGCGCCGGAGGGTCGCTGCTTCGGCTGCGGGCCGGCCAATCCGGAGGGGCTGCGGATCCGGAGCTTTCCCAGCGGAGAGGACCCGGAGGACGAGGTGGTGTGCACCTGGACGCCGGAGGAGCACCACGAGGCCTTCGAGAACGTGGTGGCCGGGGGAATCCTGGGGACACTGCTGGACTGCCACAGCAACTGGACCGCGGCCCGGCACCTGATGGCGAGAGACGGCCTGGAAAGCCCACCGACCACCGTCACCTACGACTTCCACGTGACGATGAAGAGGCCGACGCCGTCGGACCGTCCCCTGGAGCTCCGGGCCCGGGCGGTGGAGTCCGAAGGACGCCGGGTCACCGTGGAGGCCGAGGTCCGTTCCGGCGGGGAGGTCACGGCGACCTGCGAGGGCCGCTTCGTGGCCGTCAAACCGGGGCATCCCGCCTACGGCCGCTGGTATGAGGAGAGAGAACGATGGATTCTTCCGAGGGCAGCGAGGCTCGCGAGGATCACCGGGACCGCCCCGGCGCCACCTCCTACTTCATCCGGGAGATCGTGGCCGCGGACCTGGCCAGCGGCAAGCACGAGTACCCCCACACCCGATTCCCACCCGAGCCCAACGGCTACCTCCACATCGGTCACGCGAAGTCGATCGTGCTGAACTTCGGGATCGCGGAGGAAAACGAGGGGGGGCTGTGCAACCTCCGCTTCGACGACACGAATCCCCTGACCGAGGACATGGAGTACGCCCGGGCCATCGAACGGGACGTTCGCTGGCTGGGCTACGACTGGGAGGACCGAAGGTACTTCGCCTCCGACTACTTTCAGCGCCTCTACGAGCTAGCCGAGCTCCTGGTCGAGAAGGGGCTGGCCTACGTGGACAGTCTCTCGGAGGAGGAGATCCGGGAGTATCGGGGAACGGTCACGGAGCCGGGACGGGAGAGCCCTTACCGAAATCGGCCGGTGAAAGAAAACCTGGATCTGCTGCGCCGGATGAAGGCCGGCGAGTTTCCGGACGGGGAGCACGTGCTCCGGGCGAAGATCGACATGGCCCACCCGAACATGAAGATGCGGGATCCACTCCTCTACCGCATCCGCCACGCCCCCCACTACCGGGCCGGGGACGAGTGGTGTATCTACCCGATGTACGACTACACCCACTGCCTCTCCGACGCCTTCGAAGGGATCACCCATTCCCTCTGCACCCTCGAGTTCGAGAACAACCGGGCGATCTACGACTGGGTCCTGGAGGCGGTGGACTGGCCGGAGCCCAGGCCCCGGCAGATCGAGTTCGCCCGCCTCAACCTCTCGTACACCGTGCTCTCGAAGCGGAAGCTCCTGGCCCTGGTGGAGGAGGGTCGGGTGGACGGATGGGACGATCCCCGGATGCCGACGCTGTCGGGGTTCCGAAATCGGGGGATCCCACCCTCGGCGATCCGCTCCTTCTGCGACGCCATCGGAGTCTCCAAGGCGAACTCCGTGGTCGATGTGGCGCACCTGGAGCACGCCATCCGAGACGATCTCAACGAGAAAGCTCCCCGGGTCCTGGGGGTGCTCCGGCCCCTGAAGGTGGTGGTCACGAACTACCCGGAGGACGAGGAGGAGTGGCTGGAGGCCGCTTACTGGCCCCGGGACGTCCCCGGCGACGAGACCCGGGAGATCCCCTTCTCCAGGGAGCTCTACATCGACCGCTCCGACTTCCGGGAGGACCCGCCGAGGGGGTATCGGCGTCTGGCTCCCGGCCGGGAGGTCCGGCTCCGATACGGCTTCTTCATCCGTTGCGAGGAAGCGGTGAGGGACGAAGAAGGCGAGATCCGGGAGCTCCGGTGTACCTACGACCCCGAGACCCGGGGCGGCCGAGCTCCCGACGGCCGGAAGCCGAAGGGGACGATCCACTGGGTCTCGGCCCGCCATGCGTTGTCGGCGGAGGTGCGGCTCTACGACCGTCTGTTCGCCGATTCGCGTCCCGACCGGGGCAAGGGGGGCCCCGACTTTCGGGAGTTCCTCAATCCCGAGAGTCTGGAGATCCTGGAAGCCCGCGTGGAGCCGAGCCTCGGCGACACCGACGCAGGGTCTCGGTGGCAGTTCGAGCGGGAGGGGTATTTCTACCGGGTCCCCTCCGATCCCCGGGACGAGCCGGTCTTCCACCGGATCGTGACCCTCAAGGACACCTGGGAGGAGCGACGGCGGGAGACGGCGAAGGAAGAGAAACAACCCTCGGGGGAGGAAGAGATGGGGGGACGGTCCTCGGCGCCGAAGTCCGAGCCCCCCGATCCCTGGGCGAACGTGACTCCGGAGCAGAGGGCGATGATGGAAACCCTGGTGGAAGAACACGGGATCGAGGCCTCCGACGCCCGGATCCTGGCCGAGGACCCTCATCGCATCGCCCTCTTCGAAGGGGCGGTCCGGGCCCATCCGGAGAATCCCCAGGGGATCGCCAACTGGATGGTCAACGAGCTCCTGGGCCTGCTGGAAGAGGGAGTCGTCGAGACCCTGCCCTTCGGGGGCAAGAGCCTGGGAGAGCTGGTGGGCCTGATCGACGAGGGAACGATCTCCACCAAGATCGCCAAGGAAGTGCTCACGGTGATGGTCCGGGAGGGAGGCGACCCGAGGACCCTCGTCGAGGACCGGGACCTGATCCAGATCAGCGACCGGCAGGAGCTCCTCTCCGCCATCGACGGGATCCTCGCCGACCATACGGAGGAGGTGGAGAGATTCCGGAGCGGAGAGGATCGGCTCCTGGGCTTCTTCATGGGACGGATCATGCAGGCCACGGAGGGCAAGGCCCATCCGGAGACGGCCAAAGAGCTCCTCCGGGAGCGATTGGGCAGCGCCACGGACTGACCGCGCGATCGGCGGCACGAGCTCCGAAAGGAATCGGGGCCATGCCCCTGTTAGCATGAGGTCATGGGCCAGATCCGACGCCCGTCCACAGTGGGTGCCTCGGGCGGCAGGGCAAGCAACCTACCGAGGCTCGTCGTCCTTCTGTCTCTCTTGTTTCTCCCGATCGTTCCGGGGTCCGACCTGGACGCCCAGGCCTCCGACGGGGAGCTCCCGCGGGTCCTGGAGGCCGCGGTCCTCGAGAACTGGCCTCCCCAGTACTCCGTCACGGAGGAGAGAGAACCCACCGGATTCGCCGTCGACATAGTCGACGAGGTGGCCCGACGGGCAGGCCTCGAGGTCCGCTACCGGATCTACCCGACATTCCCCGCGGCGCTCGCCGCCCTGGACCGGGGTGAGGTAGACCTGATCCCGAACATGGGAATCACCGCCGAGCGGCAGCGCCGATTCGCGTTCACCCGGCCGGTGGAGACCTTCTCCATCGTACTCTTCGTCCGGAAGGAAATGGCGGGGATCTCGGGGCTCGAATCACTGCAGGGCCGCCCGGTGGGAGGGGTGGAGGAGAACGCCGCCCTTCCCATCCTCGCCACGAGGCACCGGGGACCCGTCGAGGTCTACCCGGATCTCCGGCAAGCGGTGGTGGATCTCCTGACCGGACAGATCGACGGCCTTGCCTACCCCCGGCCCGTGGTCGAACAGCTCACCCGGGAAGCGGGCCTCGACCACCGCCTGCGGGTGGCCGGGGGACCTCTCGCCGAGATCAAGCGGGGGATCGCGGTGCTCCGGACCGATCGGGAGCTTCGAGACCGGCTCGACGCCGCCCTGGGAGAGCTCACGGCCTCGCCGCGATTCCAGGAGATCTACCAGCGCTGGTACCGTCAACCGGAGCCCTTCTGGACCCCGAGACGGGTCGGTCTCTCCATGGGGGCCCTTCTCCTGGTAAGCCTCGCGGCGATGGGTGCCTGGCGGTACCGGAGCGTGGTGAGGCTGAACAAAAAGCTCGTCGCCAGCATCCGGAAACGGGAGCGGACCGAAACCATGCTCCGCCAGAAGGAGCGACAGCTGGCGGCCTCCCGGCGGCTCGAGACCGTGGGAAGACTGGCAGGGGGGGTCGCCCACGATTTCAACAACATTCTGACCGCAATCCTGGGATACACCGACCTGCTCCTCGCCCGGCTGCCAGTGGGGGACGACTCCCGCCGGGAGGCCGAACAGATCCGCCGGGCGGCCGAGCGGGCGGCGGCGCTGACTCGACAGCTCCTCGCCTTCGGACGAAGGCAGGTCCTCGAGCCAGAGCGGATCGATCTGAACGAAGTGGTCCGGGAGATGGAGACGATGCTCCGTCGCCTCGTCGAAGAACCAATCGATCTCTCGGTGGATTCGGAGCCGGATCTCTACGCGGTGGTGGCCGATCCCGGCCAGATCGAACAGGTCCTGATGAACCTGGTCGTCAACGCCCGGGACTCCGTCTCTCCGGAAGGACGGATCGAGATCCGGACGGCCAACGTCGTCCTCGACCGAGACTTCGTGGACGGACGGCCCGAGCTCGATCCCGGAGCCCACGTCCTTCTCGAGGTCCGGGACGACGGACCGGGAATCGACGCCGACGCCCTGCCCCACATCTTCGAACCCTTCTTCACCACCAAGGAGAAGGGGCAGGGCACCGGTCTCGGGCTGGCCACGGTCTACGGCATCGTGAGCCAGAGCGATGGTTGGATCGAGGTCGAGAGCCGTCCGGGGGAGGGTGCGGCCTTCCGGGTCTACCTCCCCCGTGCCCCGAAAACGTCCTCCGCGGAAGAGAAGAATAAAGGAGAGGCCGACACCGTCGAGGCCTTCCCGGCCGGAAGGCGGTCGACGATCCTCGTATGCGAAGACGAGGACCCTGTCCGGGATCTAGCGGTCACCTTCCTGAAGAGACAGGGTCACCGGACCCTGGCCGCCGACGACGGGGAGAGTGCCCTGGAGCTCGCGGAAGAGCACCTCACCGAGCTCGATCTACTCCTCACCGACATGGTGATGCCGGAGATGGACGGCCGGGAGCTCGCCGACCACCTCCTCGAGCACCGACCCGAGCTCCCGGTGCTCTTCATGTCCGGCTACACCGATCGAGTCGCTCTTCGGAGCGATCGGGAGGCTTTCCTGCCGAAGCCCTTCACCGAAGCCACGCTGTTCAGTAAGGTCGAGGAGCTCCTGGATTACCGAGGCTCCCGCGGCGAGACTTCCGGGGTCTGAGTCAGAGGGTCGCTGAAGCTCACTCGACCCGGGACCGGCTCCCCAGCTCGCCCAAGAAGGATTCCCTGGGCTTGGGACGGCTCCAGAGATAGCCCTGGAACTCCTGGACCCCGAGGTCCTGCAGGACCTCCAGGTCCTCTTCCCGCTCCACTCCCTCCGCGATCACCCGGGCGCCCAGCTCCTCGCCCAGGCGCTGGATCGACACGAAGACGGCGTGACGCAGCGGGTCCCGCCCGATCTGATCGACGAAGAACCGATCCACCTTCAGCACGTCGGGGCGGGTCAGATAGATCATCAGGTAGTTCGAGCGCCCCAGGCCCACGTCGTCCAGGGCGATGGTGAAGCCGTGCTCCCGGAGGGAGTCGACGGAGGCGCTGAATGTCGCCTGGTCCAGATGAGCCGTGGCCTCGACGATCTCCACCGTGATCCTCGAGGGGGCGATTCCCCGCTTTCGTCCCTCCGCCACCAAATGCTCCGGGAACGACGGATCCAGTCCCAGGGTCGAAGCGTGGACGTTCAAATGGTAGTCGAGATCCTCGTCCAGATCCTCGATGGCCGAGACGGCCCGGGAGACGACCGTCCGGTCCACCACGACCTCGGCCCTCTTCTCCCGGGCGTAGGAGAAAAGCACATCCGCGGATTCCAGGTTCGACCCCCGCAGACCCCGAGTCAGACACTCCGCCCCCCGGATCCTCGCCTGGCCGTCGGAGAAGTCGAAGATCGGCTGGAACCAGGTCCGGAGCCCGTCCGGGGCGAGGAGGCGGTCCAGAAGGGTGGGTTTGGGACTCACGAGGCGGGCCGATCCACGGCGAAGACGGCCTCGGCCAGCTCGGGCAGGGAAGGAGGCTTCCGCATGAAGACGTCCGCGCCGGCTTCGAAGCAGGCCTCTCGGATCTGGGGATCGGGGATACCGGTGAGGACGATGATCCTGAGATCCGGCCACCGGTACCGGGCCCGGGTCACGACGTCGACCCCCTCCGCCCGGCCGAAACGGGTCAATCCCAGGTCGGTGATGACCACGTCGTATCTTCGATTCTCCAGCAGCGCCACCGCCTCCTCCATCTCGCCCGCCGTCGCCACCCGACATCCCAGACCGCTCAGATACCGCTCCAGGAGCTCCAGAATCTGCTCGTCGTCGTCCACCACCAGGAGCTCGAGAGAGGCGCTCGTCTCCGGATCCGGGGGGTCCGTTCGTTCTCCGACAGAGCCGTTCATGGGTGCATCCCAGCGCATTGTATCCCCTCGGCTCAGAACGGCAGGAAGACCGGAATCACCCAGGTGGCGAGCACCGCCTGGAGCAGGAGTAGAGGACCTCCCACCCGGAGGAAGTCGGAGAACTCGTACCCTCCGGGACCGTAGATGAACACGTTCGTCTGATAGCCGACGGGGGTGATGAAGCTGTTGGAGGCCGCGAACATCACCGCCACCACGAAGGGCACGGGGGAGAGTCCCAGGGAGCTCCCGGTGGCCACGGCGATCGGCGTCATGACCACCGCCGCCGCGTTGTTGGTGACCACGCCGGTAAGGACAGCCGTGAGCAGATAAAAGGCGGCGAGGATCCCGTAGGGACCCAGGTCCCGGGTGAGTCCCAGCAGCGCGTGGGCCAGATATTCCGCTGTCCCCGTCCTCTCCATCGCCGTCCCCAGAGCCAGGAGCGAGCCCAGGAGGATGATGACACCCCAATCCATCTCTTGATATACCTCCTGGGGGCGGAGACAGCCGGTCAGGAGCATCGCGCACATTCCCAGGAGAGCCGCCACCAGGATCGAGGTCGCCCCGGTGGCGGCCAGGACGACCACCGAAGCCAGGATCCCCACGGCCCACCAGAGGCGACGGGTCCTCCGCTCCGGGAGGTCCACCGTACCCAGGAGCCCCAGATCGCCCTGGCTGTGGAGGGACTGGAGACGGGACCAGGGCCCCCGGACCAGGAGGATGTCTCCGGGCTCGAGCTCGATGTTCCAGATCGGATCCCCCATCTCCTCGCCGTGCCTCTCCAGGGCCAGGACCGTGACCCTCTCCGGGAGCTGCTCTCCCAGATCGCCGACGGAGAGACCCTGGACCCGGGACCGGGGCGAGACCATCATCTCCGCCAGTTGCACCTCGCTCTCCTCCTCGTCCTCCAGATCCTCCTCCGGAAACTCCGCTGCCGTGGCCCCGAGACTGAGTCGATCCCCCTCCACGGCGTCAGCGATCCCCCGGACCCTTCCCCGGACGACGACCCGATCCCCCTCCTCGAAATAGAGGGGAGACCGTCCGTCGCCCCGAGGGGAAATCTCTTCACCGTCTCGCCAGACACCCACCACCCTCAATCCGAACTCCCGGTCCAGCCGGGAATCGTCGACCCTCCGTCCCGCCAGGGGAGAGGCCTCCCTCACCTCGAGCTCGCTCAGGTACTCCCGGAGGTCCGGGCTCGTCCGCTCCTCGGTCGTCGCCTCCCGGTACGGCGTCAACCAGCGACCCACGGTCAGGAGATAGACGGCTCCGGCGGCGGCCAACACCGCCGCCGGAGGAGTGATGGTGAAGATCTCGAAACGGGGCAGGCCCTCGTCCAGAGCGATCCCGGCCACCAGGAGATTCGTGCTCGTCCCGATCAGGGTCAGGGTTCCTCCGAACTGGCTGCCGAAGGAGAGGGGCATCAGGATCCGGGACGGCGTCATCCCCTTGCTCCGGCTGAGACCCACCACCATGGGAAGGAGGATGGCCACCGCCGCCGTGTTGTTGATGAGGGCGCTGACGGGGACCACCAGCACCAAAACCACCGCCACGAACCTCCACTCCTCATCCCCGGCGAGCTCGCCGATCCACTCCCCGAGGAGATCCACCGCCCCGGTCTTCACCAGTCCCGCGGAGAGGCCGAGCATCAGCGCCACCGTCACCGTGGCCTCGTTCGCGAAGCCCGCGATGCCCTCCCGGGGAGAGACCAGACCCAGGAGGATCAGGCTCACCATGACCAGGAGGCCCACCACCTCGAGACGCCACCGGCCCCAGAGGAACAGGGCCAGGGAAGCGACGGTGACCCCGAGGGTGAGGGCGATCTCGAGAGTGAAGGCCGACGCTTCCATGACCGTGCGAGATTTTATCCAGAGAGGGAGGGATGCAAGCGATCGAGAGACCCGAAGAGCTCCGGGGCGGGCTCGACAGCGATCAGCTCACTCCGTCAGGAGATGGAAGAGCTGGTAGATCTCCTGTTCGTGATCGGAGGGACGCTCCTCGTCGAAGGCGAAGCCGATTCCGTGCTTGTTGCGCCAGATCACCCGGGCCGACCTCTCCAATCGATGATCGTCGATCTCCAGGTGGAGGACCACCTCGTCTCCGGGAGACCAGGAGGCGGGAGCGCCGCTCAGGGAGATCCCCCCCACCGAGAGGTTCAGGATCTCGACCTGATGGGGCACCCGGGCCACCGTCAGAGTCGCCGGCACCCGGAGGGCGATCCGGGGATCCTGCTGGGGACCGCTCTCCAGGCTCGCGGCCGTGTTCTGGGTCGCCCGGCGGGCGGCGGCGATCTCGAAGGCGAGCCGAAGCCCGGGATGATCCGGAAGGAAATCCAGGAGTGCCCGCCGGGGAAACACCAGGAGCCGGGTCGGCTCCGTGGCCCGGGCCGAGGTTCTCCACTCCTCCTCCCCGAAGAGACACATCTCCCCGAACCAGTCCCCCCCCTCCAGCCGGGCCAGGAGCCGGACGGGGTTGCCGACGGCGTCCCGGATGATGACCACCCGCCCGTCGAGGATCACGTAGAACCGGTCCGCCCGCTCCCCCACCCGGTGGACGAGCTCGTCCTCCCCGAAGCTCCTCTCTTCACCCAGATCGGCGAGCTCCACAAGCGTCTCGTCGTCCGCCCGCTCGAACAGACCGATCTCTTTCAGGATGTCGACTCCCACGGCGTCTCCCGGGACGAAGTCTCCAAGAGTGCGCTTAAGGTACTGTACCGTTTGCATAAATCCGGCTTTCAGGCATTCCTGGTCGGCGGTTGTGTACGCGATGCCCTGGTGGGGCTGCACCCCAAGGACTTTGACG
>JAWVZJ010000015.1:0-18718 GCA_033722255.1 Thermoanaerobaculia bacterium
CGATCCGGCCCGGGCTCGGGAGATCTTCGCTGAGCATGGCTGGGAGGACTCCGACGACGACGGCGTCCTGGACCGGGAGGGTCGGGACTTCGCCTTCGAGCTCTCCACCAACACCGGCAACCAGCTCCGCCGGGACGCCCTCGTGCTGATCCAGTCCCAGCTCGCCCGGGTGGGCGTCGAGGCCCGGCCGACCTTCCTCGAGCCCCAGACCCTCTTCGCCCGGAACGAGGCCCACGAGTTCGACGCCACCCTCGGAGCCTGGGGGATCGACACCAGCCTGGACGTCCGCTACGCCTTCCACTCCGACGAGATGGAGGGGGGCTACAACTACGGCGCCTTCTCGGATCCCGAGGCCGATCGCCTGATGGAGAGGATCGCGGAGACGATCCCGCCCGGAGACGCCCTGGACAGCTTCCACGAGCTCGAGCGCCTCCTGCACCGGGAGCAGCCCTACACCTTCCTCTGGGAGCCGGACCGGCTGATCGGGCTCGCCGAGGAGATCGAAGACGCCGATCCCAACGCCCTCCTCACCTTCTACGACCTGGAGGAGTGGAGCCTGGGCGGAAACCGCGCCGGGCCGTGACTCGATTCCTGCTCCGGCGTCTCGCCGGCGCGGTCCTCCTCCTCTTTCTCGTCCTCACCGCCACCTTCCTGGTGCTCCACCTGGCTCCGGGGGACCCCGGGAGCCTCCTCAGCGATCCCCGGATCCCGGCCTCCCAGCGACAGGCGCTCCAGGAGCTCTGGAAGCTCGACCGTCCCCTGGCCAGCCAGTACCTGAGCTGGCTCTGGGGAACGATCCGTGGCGAATGGGGGACCTCCTTCCTCTACCGGCGTCCGGTGACGGAGGTGATCGCCTCCGCCCTTCCCCACACCCTGATCCTCGGCCTCTCGGCCCTGGGAATCCAGCTTCTCCTGGGAGTTCCCCTGGGCCTCTGGGCCGCCCGCAAGAGGGGCTCCCTCGGAGATCGGCTGCTCCGGATCGGGAGCTCGTTCCTCTACGCGGTGCCTCTCTTCTGGCTGGCCCTCATGGCCCTGGCCCTCCTCTCCTTCCGGTGGGGTGTCTTCCCCCCGAGCCACGCGCTGAGCGTCGAGGCGGCGGAATGGCCGGCCTGGAGGCGGCTCCTGGACCTCTTCCACCACCTGGCCCTGCCGGCCCTGGTCCTGGGGATCGGAGCCGCCGGAGGTTGGCTCCGGCTCGTCCGGTCCGGGCTCCGGGAGACCCTGGAGGAACCCTTTGTCCGGACCGCCCGGGCCAAGGGCCTGCCGGAGCACAGGGTCCTCTGGGTCCACGCCGTCCGGCCCACCCTGGCCCCCTGGCTCCAGCTCCTGGGGCTCACTCTACCGGGCCTCCTCAGCGGCGCTCTCGTGGTCGAGGTGATCTTCGCCTGGCCGGGGCTGGGACGGATCGCCTGGACCGGCCTCATGGGCCGGGATTACCCGATCGTCCTGGCCTGCACCGCCTGGAGCGGCGCCCTGGTGATCCTCGGCAACCTGGTCGCAGACCTCTTGGCCGCCGCAAGCGATCCCCGACTGCGGGAGACCGTGCGATGAGCCTGTTTCCCCGAAACTGGTCCACCCGGACCGGGACCGGTCTCGTCCTCCTGGGTCTGACCCTGGGGCTGGCCGGGCCCTGGATCGCCCCCTTCGATCCCGATCGCCCCCTGGATCCGGTGGCCGGCGCCCATCTGGCTCCGGGGAGCGAGCGGATCCTGGTGGAGACGGATCTGGGACCGTACCTGGTGGAGAGACTGGAGATGAGCCCGGATCTCCTCCGAGTCCGACACGGAGGGGAGACCAAGCTCCTCCCGGTGGAGCGGCTGGAGAGGGATCCCCGGCGGGTGACCCTCTGGGCCGGGACCGATCGCTACGGCCGGGACCTGCTGTCCCGGATCCTCTGGGGGGCCCGGGTCTCCCTACGGGTGGCTCTTTTGGCCGGCGTCCTGGCCTTGGCTCTCGGGATCGCCGTGGGGTCCCTGGCCGCCTTCGGGGGGCGCTTCCTGGACGGGATCCTGATGCGAGTCGCCGACGGGCTCCTGGCCTTCCCCCGGATCTTCCTGATCCTGGCTGCCGCCGGATTCTGGGCCGCGGGAGAGACGGTGGTGATCCTCGTCCTGGGGCTCACCGGCTGGATGGAGGCGGCCCGGCTCACCCGGACCGAGCTCCTCCGCCTCCGGAACGAGACCCACGCCCAGGCCGCCCGGGCCAGCGGGATCCCCACCTCCCGCCTCTTCCTCCGGCACCTGGTCCCCCTGGCCCTGCCCCCGATCCTGGTCCTCTCGGCCCTCCGGATCGGGGACACCATCCTGGCCGAGGCCACCCTCTCCTTCCTGGGGTTCGGCATCCAGCCCCCGACCGCGAGCTGGGGCAACCTGGTGGCCGACGGGCAGGACGTCCTCCTCTCCGCCTGGTGGGTGGCCACCCTCCCGGGTCTCGCCATCGGCGCCACCGTCCTGGGGTTCACCCTCCTGGCCGAGGGCTGGCGGGAAGAGGCTTGAACCGTCCCTCTGGCCCCCAGGCCCGAGCCGACGAGCCAGCTCCTCGGTCCGGGGTTCGGTCCCCGGCCTCGACCTGACAGGCCGACCTCTCTTCTCCTCCCTCGACGAAGCCGTCCACCCTCAGGGAGAGCGTAGCCGGGGTTCCGAGTCACGACCTCGGGAGCGTGCGCAACCATCCGGAGACGACGAAGATCTCGGGTTCCGAGACCTCCGAGGGCGCCCCCAGGTAGAGGATGTCTCCCTTCGGCGCCACGTGCCAGGTCGGTCCGTAGGCTAGGCCCACCAGGGTCCGACCTCGAAATCCCCTTGGGCGGACCGTGCAGTACCCTCTCCCGAGTCATGAAACGGAGGAGAACGAGATGCTCGAGCTGCTGACCGATCCGGGATTCTGGGGAGCCCTGGTCTCCGTCACCCTGATCCAGATCGCCCTGGGGGCGGACAACCTGATCATCATCACCATCATCGCCAACAAGCTGCCGGCCGAGAAGCGGAAAAAGGCGATCCAGCTCGGTCTCGTGCTGGCCATGGCCTTCCGGGTCCTCCTCCTGGCGGGAGTCTCCCTGATCCTCCGCTACGCCACGGCGGAGCTCTGGCAGTTCGACCGGACCGTTCTGGGCTCCCGACTCTCGGGGAACGTGTCCGGAAAGGCCGCGGTCCTCTTTTTCGGCGGCCTCTTCCTGATCTGGAAGGGGGTCAAGGAGCTCCGGGTGAAGGCCAAGGGGGTCCACGAAAAGGAGATGGGCCCGGCCCAGGGTTTCCGGGACGTGGTGATGGTGATCGTGGGCATCAATCTCCTCTTCTCGGTCGATTCGATCCTCACCGTGGTGGGAATGACCGACATCTTCCTGGTGATGATCGGGTCGGTGGTGATCTCGGTGCTGCTGATGCTGGCCTTCGTGGGACCGATCTCCCACTTCATCAGCCGGAACCCGGACTTCGAGATCCTGGGGCTCTTCGTACTCCTCCTGATCGGGTTCGTCCTCGTCCTGGAAGGGGGACACGTCGCCCACCTCCAGGTCGGAACGACCGCCTTCCCCTACATCCCCCAGTGGATCGTGATCTTCATGCTGCTCTTCGTATTCGCCGTGGACCTCTACCAGCACTGGCACGAGAAGCAGTTCGAGGGAGAGCCGGTTCCCCTCCATCGCCGGAGGAAGTGAGCGCCGTTCCCGGCCATCCCCCTTCTCCTCTCTCGACCCCTCGAGATGAGCTGCGCAGTTCTCGGCTCGAACTGTCCACTTGAGCAGCCGACCTGTACAAATCCTGGAACGACCCGTCACTGGTCTTCGAGGGGGTAGGAGCCTGTACTGCGTAGGACCGACCCACACCTCCGGTGCGGGTGCCTCGGGCGCCTGTCGGGCGGCGTGAGAGCCGTGCGGCGTTGTTTCCTTGCGAAAGATTCCTCTCCGAGTCGCACTGCGGATCCTCCGGTCCGCCGGCGGCGCCAGCTCCGAGGACGCGGTAGATGGCTGACGGATCCCCGGGGACCCGGGATCGAGCTACCATGGAAGGAGCCATGAGCGAGGTCGCCTTCGAGCTTTCCACGTCGGACCTCCGGGGCGTCGGGACGCTCGTCCTCCCGGCCCCGAGGGAGCTCTCCTCCCGGAGAGACGCCCCCTCGGGAACATGCGGGGAGATCGCGTGAGCACCGGACCCGCCGTCCTGCTGTCCCTCGGTCTGGCGGCGATGCCGTGTGGGGGCAAGATGCCCTCGACCGCCTCGACCGAGGTCGTGTGGGAGGAGAGGATCGAGGTCGATTCGGGCCGGGGATACCGGGGACCGTGGCGGATGAACGAATCCCGGTTCCTCTATGTCGACGATCCCACGGTGGCCTCCAACGGGGACGGGAGCGTGGGCGTGGTCTGGGCCGACCAGGCGCGGAGGGACCTCTTCTTCCAGCGCTTCGGTCCCGACGGGGATCCCCTCTTCGAGAAGCCGACCAACGTCTCCCGCAGCCCCCGGGTCTTCTCCTGGCTCCCCAGGGCCGTGATGACCTCCGGCAACCCGGGTGAAGTGTACGTGCTCTGGCAGGAGATCGTCTTCTCCGGGGGCACCCACGGCGGCGAGGCCTTCTTTGCCCGGTCCACCGACGGAGGGCGGAGCTTCGAACGCCCCCGGAATCTCTCGAGATCGAAGGCCGGAGACGGGAAGGGACGCCTCACCGAGCGTCGCTGGCACAACGGGAGCCTGGATCTGGTCCGAGGCCCCGGCGGAGAGCTCTACGCCGCCTGGACCGAGTACGAGGGGACGCTCTGGCTCAGCCGGTCGACGAACGAGGGAAGGAATTTCTCCTCTCCTCTGGCCGTGACCGGATCCGGGGACTCCCTTCCCGCCCGGGGCCCCTCCCTGGCCGTCGCCCCGGACGGAACCCTTTTCCTGGCCTGGACGGTGGGCGAGAACCGGGAAGCCGACATCCGATGGGCGACCTCCAGGGACCGGGGCCGCTCCTTCGGGGAGATCCGGATCGCCTACGCCAGCGACTCCCATTCAGACGCGCCGAAGATCGCGGCGGACGAAGGCGGGACCATCCATCTCGTCTTCGACGAGAGCGAATCCGGTCCCTTCGGAAGGTCCCGGGTCCTGTACACGCGCCTCGATCGGGACGCGAGCCGATTTGAGAGACCTCGCCGGATCTCCGGGGGCGGATCCGGCGATCCCGGAGGGGCCGCCTTCCCCGCCCTGGACTTCGGTCCCGCCGGGACTCTCTTCGCTCTCTGGGAGCACTATCCAGCGGGAGCCAGGCGGCCCCGGGGTCTCGGATACGCCCTCTCTCGCGACGGGGGAGCGAGCTTTTCACCCCCCTCGGTGATCCCGGGGACTCTCGATCCGGATCTGGGTGTCAACGGAAGCCAGCAGGGGCTGCTGTCCAGAAAGCTCGCCGTCGACGACCGCGAGATCGCCGTCGTCAACAGCACTTTCCGGGAGGGCGAGGAGAGCCGCGTGTGGCTCTACCGGGGAAAGATCCGCTCGAGGTCCCCGGATCAGGACCCTCCGGACGCGTCTTCCGGCTCCACCGGATCCGAAGGCTCCGTCGGTTCGGCGACCACGACGTTCGGTACCTGAGTCGAAACAGGCGAGATCGCCTCGAGACGCCCTCGTCGTCCTTCTCCAGGGGTCAGACGCTCTCCTCCAGTGAGACCTTCGCCGCTGCACTGCCGGCGCGCTCGGTCCGCTTGTCCTCGTACATGGCCTCGTCGGCGGCCCGGATCGCCTCCTGAGGATCTCCCCCGGGACGGAGCTTCGCCACTCCAGCCGAAATCTCGAGGGGCGGCACGTTCTCTCTCCCCTCTCCCATCCTCTCCCGGAGGTGATCCACGCGTTCTGACGCACCCTCCGGGCCGAGATGGGACGCGACGACCAGGAACTCGTCTCCGCCGACTCGGAAGAGTCCGTCGCCGGGTCGGAACACTCTCCTCAACTCGGAAGCCAGCCGGCAGAGACAGTCGTCACCGGCCGCGTGCCCGTATCGGTCGTTCACCCGCTTGAAGTCGTCGATGTCCAGGTAGATCAGGGTCGCGCCTTCCTCCAGCTCGTCCAGCGTATTCCGGAGGGCCCGACGATTGGTCAGGCCGGTCAGGGGATCGTGATCCACGAGCTGCCGGAGATGCTCGTGGGAAGCCTGGAGCTGACGGTTCGCCCGGGCCAGACTGGCAGACCGGGTGCTCTCCATGGCCACGAGGATCGCCAGGGCCAGGAGCAGGTCGGCACCGGCGTCGAAGAGGGAGGAGTAGTCGAAGATCTTCAGAAGGGGATAGCCGGCCCACTGCAGGAGCGACAGGGGCACGTAGCCCAGATAGAGAATGCCCTCACCGAGGAGAATCCAGGCCAGCCAGTGGGCTTGCCCGGGAGCTTCTCCCCCTGACCCCCGCACGCCGGCCACGATCAGCACGAGGGAAACGAGGGCCCACTGGAGGGGGAGGATCGAGGCCGGGGCGGGTGCCAGGACCCCCAGGGAGATGCCCCAGGCAGCTGCCAAGAGGAAGAGGGTCCGGGAACGGAGCGGCCATCGCCGACCGGGATGGAAGTGGAGATCGCTGCCCCGGAGTAGAAACAGGGCGAAGAGGGTCTTGCCGATGCAGTAGATCGCCATCAACAGATGACTCCAGGGAGGCATCGAAGACGCCAACACCTCCCGTGGCAGATTCAAGACGAGCCAGAGGGCTGCCCCCACCGCCACCGCCTCGGAGACCCAGGCCACTGCCCAGGAGCGAGCCTCCGCCAGTCGGCTCGACCGGCTGAGGAGCAGGAAGAAAGACGCCAGCAGGAGGAGCACGCCCCACTGCACCGACAGCGTGAGGACGAGTGGATTGGCGGACATCGTGGAACCCTTCCGGTAAGGATAACCGAAAGGACACCACGCCGGTACTGCCGAGGCTCGGATCAAGAACGTCCGCGACACGAACGGATGATCGCGCTGCGAGAACCTCGGCGCGGGAAGACCCGTCTGCGCCTCACAACACTCATGGTCACGACCTGTCGTGACGACCGTAGACTCTGCCGCATCGAAGTTCAGCGACCGATTCGCGGGGCCTTTCCTCCTGCCAGAGAGCGCTCCAGCCGGCGGTCCAGCCCCCGCAGATGATCCTCCCGACCCCAGAGGACGAGGAGGAGGCGGTCCAGGAGCTCTTCCGTCGAGGGAGACTCCCGTTCGAGAGCTCTGGAATCCGTCCCGGTCGACTCGAGCTCCTCCACCCCCCGGGGACTCGTCCTCCCCAGCCACGCCACGGCCCGCCGAACCCGACGCCGGCTGTTCCGGAAGACCCCTTTGATCGCGTTGCCGACCGGTCGGGTGTCGCTGCCGGCGATGATCTCGTCGATCGCTCCACCGACCTGTTCGACCTTCTCGTCGGGTACGGAGATCTCCTCCAAAGCCCCGAGACTCAGAGCCGAGTGCAGGAGGAACCCATGATGAAACACGTCAGAGAAACTGTCCATGGCACTCTTGACGGCCAGGACGTAGATCACCTTCCGGAAGATCTTCTTGATCGGATAGAGGACCGCCTTCCTCGCCACGCGGCCCACCGACCATCCTCCGGTTCGTCCGACGAGGCGCTTCGCCTGCCCCCGGGAGAGGGACACCCCGTGGGCCCCGGCCAGGCGCTCCGCCATCCTCCGCCGGACCCTTCCCTCCAGGAGGTCGTCGACGAAGGGCGTCGGGAGGAGCTGGGCAAGAAAGGCCAGGAGGCTCGCCCACACCACCTCCCGAAACCACGGGGGGGGAGAGACCGAGGGAGAGTCAGGACTCGAAGAATCGGTCGTCATCGTTGCCGGAGAGACGTGCAAGCCCAGCGCCAACCCGCCATTGCCGACCGCTGCGACTACCGAGAGAAGGCCGGAGCGAAGCGAAGGGGTGGCGAGTCTCAGCTCCCCCCGCCCCGAGTCTCGAGGGTCATCAGCCAGACGTTGGCCTCGTCGGCCCGGTCCATGTAGTAGAGGGTGCCGGCGTCGCCGGAGAGCATGGGGGACCCGAGCTGGGACCCGCGAGCCGGTTCGAGGACCTCTCGAACCTCCCCGGTCTCGAGCTCCACGAGCTTGAGGGTTCCCGCCGCCGAGGTCAACAGTGCCCTGCCTCCGGGGAGCCAGGCCAAGGGGCCTTCCCATTCCAGGCGCGGGTCCCGCCGGATCGCACCGAGACGGCGATACTCCCGACTGCGCAGATCGAGGGCCAGGATGTCCATCTCCCTCTCCCAGCTCCCGACCCACCCGATCCCGGCCAGGAGATTCCCGTCCGGCGACCAGGAGTTGGACTGGAACACGGTCGACGGGGATGGATTGGGCAAACTCTGAAGCTCCGTCACCGGCAACGGTTTCGTGAGGTCCAATAGAAAGGTCCCGTCCCGGTTGAACGTGGCCAGAAGGTCCCCCTTGGGAGAGACGATCGGAAACCAGAAGGATCTTCCCTCGGTTCGCGTGATCTGCTCCAACTCGCTTCCGTCGGGTCGTACCCTCCAAATCTCGTAACTACCACTCCGATTCGAATAGAAATAGATCTGCTCGCCCTCGGATCCCCAGGACGGTCCCCGGTCCCGATGAGGGTCCTCGGTCACCTGCCGGAGCTCGGTTCCGTCGGTCCGGATGGAGAAGAGATCCTCCTGGGGCAAGACCGTGCGGAAGACCAAGCGCTTGCCGTCGGCGGAAAGAGCCGGATCGACCAGAGGCAGGGAGAGCTCGGTGACCATCTGGGGCTCTCCCGAGACCCTACCGGTGGCTGGATCGAAGTCGACCCTGGCGATGTTGGCCCGGCGATCCTGTGACGAAAAGGTCATCCGAGACCCGTCGCCCGAGAAACTGAGCTCTCCCGCCCACTGGGAGGGTGTCGCCACGGGCTCCAACGGTCCCTGGACCTCACCACTCTTCTCGTCGATCCGGGCTCGCCACAGGTTGAGGGTTCCGCTCCTGTCACTGGCAAAGTAGAGATAGCGACCGTCGGGAGACCAGACCGGGCTCCAGTCGAGAGCCGGATCCTCCGTCACCGCCACCGGATCGCTACCATCCACTCCGATCGTCAACACGTCTCGCTGTCCGGTGTGGGTCCCGCGGTGGATTCCCCAGAACGCGATGCGGTGGCCGTGGGGAGACCAGGTCGGCTGGACGGCATCACCGTCGAAGATCTTCTCCTTCTCCCCGCTTTCCACATCCACGACCCAGAGCTCGCTCTTTTGAAAACGAGAGTACGGGTAACCATCGATGCTCTCCGTTCCGACTACCACCCGGCGACCATCCGGAGACCACGCGGGGTTGTATCCGAAATCGGCCAACCGTCGCACCGCCTCTCCCGTCGCACCCATGAGGAAGATGCCCCCCTCGTTCCGCTCGGAGCGAAAAACGATCTCGGATCCGCCGGGGGAGAAAGCAGGTTGGCGATTGTCGGTCGACGAGCCGGCCGTCAGATTGATCGGGTTCCGTCCTCCGATTCGAAGGAGATGGATGTCCCAGCTCTCCCCGGTATCGGAGGCGTAGGAGACGAACCTCCCATCGGGCGAGAGGGTGGGCTGGAGCTCTCGCCCGACCTGCTGCGTCAACTGGGTGAAGCTAGCGCTCGAGCTTGTCGGATCGATCTCTGCGGCGCCGTCGGCTCGCCAGATCCAAAACGCCACCGCCGCGACGACGAGAACCAGGCTCGCGACCAGAGCCACCGGAAGGACCCTCGACCTGTCCGGGACCGAGGAGGCGGCCGTCGGAGAGTCCGGAGACGACGCCTCTTCGCTCTCCAGTTCGGCCTGGAGATCCTCTAGCGCGTTGCGGACATCGAGAACCGACTGATATCTGCGACGAGGATCCTTCTCCAGACATCGACGGATGATCCGCCCCAGATGTCGCGGGAGGTCGCTCCTGATCTCGGTCACCGACTCGGGGCGGTCCCGAAGGATCGACGAGATGAGGCCGACCGACGTATCGGCACGGAAGGGACGGCGTCCGGTCGTCATCTCGTAGAGGATCACGCCCAGGGAGAAGATGTCCGACCGGTGATCCGCCGACTCGCCCTGGAGCTGCTCCGGCGCCATGTACGGCACGGTCCCCATCACCCGGCCGGTCTCGGTCAGGGGAGCCGTGGTCTCTGCACCTCCGCTTCCGGTCTCCGACCGAGGGCGAAGCCTGGCCAACCCGAAGTCCAGGATCTTGACCCGATCCTCCGGGGTCACCATGACGTTGGCGGGCTTCAGATCCCGGTGAAGGATCCCCTGTTCATGAGCCGTGGCGACCCCGTCGGCCAGAGGAATGGCGAGGGTGAAGAACCGATCCAGCGCCAGACCGTCTTCGGGGATCTGCCCACCGAGCCCTTCCCCCTCGACGAGCTCCATGGCGAGGAAATGGAGACCTTCGACCTCCTCCACCGCGTGGATGGTGACGATGTTCGGATGATTCAGGGCCGCCACCGCCTTCGCCTCCCGGCGGAAACGGGCCAGACGTTCCGGGTCGTCGGCCAGGTCCCTGGGAAGGATCTTCAGGGCCACTCTCCGGTCCAGGTTGGTGTCCTCGGCCAGGTACACCTCCCCCATCCCACCGCTGCCCAGGTGACCCAGAATCCGATAATGCCCCAGGTCTTCCCCGATCGCCACGTCATTCATCGCCGTCTCCACTCCGGAGCACGAACCACCAACTCCCATTCCGAATCGAGGTCGGACCGCTCCCACACCGGGGGTCGAGTGTGGCCAAAGACTACACCACGGAACCGGACAGCATCCCGCGAAGAGGGAAGGGTCCCGGGTTCCGGATCCCTTCGGCATCGAGGGTTCACGAGTCTGGAGAGGTCCCGGCGAATCCGGACCGGACCGGCCACCAGATCGCGGGGTCAATGCCTCTGGGAGAGGTCCAGCCTGATTCGGTCTCCGGGATCGTGGTCAACGAGACCACGTCCGGGCGCTCACGGAATCGCAGGAGATGCGAACCGCAATCGCAGTCCGAGGCGCCGAAGCCCGACACCACCCCGGTGCACACCTCGGTCTCCTCCAGGCCCCGGGCCCAAAGGTGCTCCCAGCGCCGTTCGTGGTGGACGTACCAGACCTCTACGACCTGCACCGCCGGGCTCAGATAGTCCAGGTGCCAGTGTCGGTTCCCGGGGCCCCGGAGATGACGCCGGACCCGGGCCCGGACCCCTCCGGGCCCGAGGGCGCTGCCCACGTAGACATACCAACCGGAGCCGAGCTCCCGCTCTCCCAGGGCGCCGATCCGAAGCGTGACCGTCTTCGGACAGCGGAGGAGCAGAGCGTAGGTTCCGGGTGCCGACCCCGGCTCAGACCCACCCCTCACCTCGGTCCGCCTCCGATCGTCCCGTCCCCGACGATCGAGCCCCTGGTCTCCGCCTCCACGAATCCGGAAGCCGAGATCGTTGGCCGGAACCGAACTCCGTTGCCTGGCCAGCGCCGCGAGATCCCTCCCTCCTCAGCCGTCGGAGGCCTCCGGGAACTCGTGGGTCTCGAGCTTCCGGTATCCCCGGTTCCAGTAGACCAGGGGCTCCCGACCGGCCCGAACCACGGCGCTGGCCTGGACCTCGCCCACGTAGATGGTGTGGGTGCCGGCGGAATGGCGGCCGGAGACGGTGCAATCGAGCCAGGCGAGCGCGTCGCCGAGGACCGGGGCTCCGGTGACGGCGGTCTGCCAGTCTCCCTCACCGAAGCGATCCTCGTCCTTGACCCAGGCGAAGCGGTCCGACAGCGCCCGCTGATCCTCGCCCAGGATGCTCACGGCGAAGGCCGCTCCCTCCTCCTCCAACAGGGGATAGGCGGTGTGCCGATGGTCGATGACCACGGCGATCAGGGGCGGCGACGGGGAGACCGAGCAGAAGGCCGAGACGGTCAGTCCGTGGATCTCCTCTCCCGCCTTCACGGCGACGATGGTGACCCCGGCCGGGAAGTGTCGGAGAGCGTCGCGGAACTCCTCGGATTCGACGGCCACGGCTCTCTCAGTCCTCCAGGAGGCCCTGCTCCAACATCCAGTCCCGGTTGAGCTTGGAGAGGTATCGCTCCCCGGAATCCGGAAAGAGGGTCACCACCAGGGAGTCCTCCCCCAGCTCCGACGCCACCCTCCGGGCCGCCACCGCCGCCGCGGCGCCCGAGGAGCCGGTGAAGATGGCCTCCCGCCGGGTCAGCTCGAACACGGCGCTGTAGGCCTCCTGGTCGGTGACGGTGACCACCTCGTCGATGGTCTCCATCCAGGCGGTGGTGGGAACGAAGTCCTCACCGATCCCGTCGATCAGATACTGATGGATCTGGTCCTCCGGCGGCATCTCCCCGTGCTCGTGGTAGTACTCGTAAACGGAGCCTACCGTGTCCACCCCGACCACCCGGACCTCCGGGTTCTGCTCTTTGAGGTACTTGGCGGTTCCGGAGATGGTTCCCCCGGTTCCGATCCCGGCCACCCAGTGGGTGATCGCCCCGTCGGTCTGACGCCAGATCTCCGGGCCCGTGGTCCGGTAGTGAGCCTCGGGATTCGCCTGGTTGTAGTACTGGTAGGGGAGGAAGGCGCCCTCCTCGTCCCGGAGCCGCTCGGCGACCTTGTAGTAGGAGGAAGGGTCGTCGGCCGCCACGTTGGTGGGACACTCGATCACCTCCACCCCGTAGGCCTCGAGGAGGGCCACCTTCTCATTCGGGATCTTGTCCGGGGCGGTGCAGACCAGCCGATACCCCTTCAGGTTGCAGGCCATGGCCAGGCCGAGACCGGTGTTCCCGGAGGTGGGCTCGACGACCGTCCCCCCGGCCTCCAGCTCCCCCTCCTCCTCCGCCGCCTCGATCATGGCGATCCCGATCCGGTCCTTGACGCTGTGGCCGGGATTGAAGTACTCCACCTTCGCCGCCAGGGGCGCCCCTTCCGGGCTGAAACGGGAGAGGCGGATCAGGGGAGTGTCTCCCATGGTCTGGAGAATGTCGTCGTAGATCTCCATGGTGAAACTTCCTTCGGTTTTTCCTCGGAACGATGGTCGGGACTCGGAGAACGGCTGCGGACCTGCGCAGCGGGATTGTACCGTGCCGGTCTTCCCGGCTCCGGGCTCCCGGGGCGACGATATGATCCCGACATGGCCTTGCGCATCGCCCCCGGAGTCCTTCTCCTCGCCTCGGTTCTCCTCCTCGGCGCCGGGTTCGTCGGCGGTGGAGTTTGGCAAGCCCACCTGGCGCGGGCACCCACGGCCGACAGCGTTCCCCTCCAGGCCCCGGTGGTCCCCCGGGGAGAGCTGGCGGCGGACGAAGCGGCGACCATCGAGCTCTTCCAGGAGTCGTCCCCGGCGGTCGTTTACATCACCTCCTTGAGCCTCCGGCGGGACTTCTGGACCCTGGACGTGACGGAGATCCCCCGGGGGACGGGCTCCGGCTTCGTCTGGGACGATCAGGGGCACGTGGTCACCAACTACCACGTGATCGAGAGAGCCGATCAGGCCCACGTGACCCTCGCCGACCAGTCGGAGTGGGACGCGACGCTAGTGGGAGTGGCGCCGGAGAAGGACCTCGCCATCCTACGCATCGACGCCCCGGCCGATCGGCTCCATCCCCTCCCGGTGGGAACCTCCGGGGATCTCCTCGTGGGCCAGAAGGTCTTCGCCATCGGCAACCCCTTCGGCCTCGACCAGACCCTGACCACCGGCGTGATCAGCGCCCTGGGACGGGAGATCGAGTCCCGGGCCCGGGTTCCGATCCGGGACGTGATCCAGACCGACGCCGCCATCAACCCCGGGAACTCCGGGGGGCCCCTCCTGGACAGCTCGGGTCGTCTGGTCGGCGTCAACGCCGCCATCTACAGCCCGTCGGGAACCTACGCGGGCATCGGCTTCGCCATCCCCGTGGACACGGTGGCCTGGGCCGTCCCCGAGCTGATCGCCCACGGACGCCTGTCGCGACCGAGCCTGGGAGTGGAGCTCGCCCGGGACAGCCTCGCCCGGCGCTGGGGGATCGAAGGAGTCCTGGTCGTCCGAGTGCGCCCCGGGGGACCCGCCGACGAGGCCGGCATCCGTCCCACCCTGAGAGACCGGTCCGGCCGGATCCGCCTCGGCGACGTGATCGTGGCTCTGGACGGAGAGCCGGTCCGTGACGAGGGAGACCTGGTCCTGGCCCTGGAGGAGCACGAGCCGGGGGACCTGGTGACGGTGGTGGTGGACCGGGACGGGGAGCGGGTCGAGCTCGAGGTGGAGCTGGGACGACCGGTCACCCGGGGCTGACGTCGACTCGCTCCGGGCTCCGGGACCGGCGGTCGTCCGCTACAATGCATTACGCCGCTCTGCGGCAATTTTCGAAAGGAGCGACCTCGATGACGACCACCGGCGCCATGCTCTCTCGCCCCGCCGAACCCAGGATGCCCTCCTCGTCCCGGGAAGCCATCGACGCCGCTGTGGAGACCCTGCGCCACCGACGATCGATCTGGTCCAACATGCCGGTTCTGGACCTGATCGACATGAACCGGAAGCTCCGGTCCTCCTTCGCCGACGTGGCCGAGGAGTGGGCCGCCGCCTGCATGCGGGCCGAGGGCCTGACGCCCGGATCTCCGGAGTCCGGAGAGGAGTGGATCGCGGGACCGTATCTGGTGCTCCGGAATCTGCGACTTCTCCAGGCCAGCCTCCGGAGCATCTCGGTGTCCGGAAGGCCCCGGATCCCCGGACCCGTGAGAACCCTTCCCAACGGACAGGTAGCGGCGGAGGTCGCCCCCTTCGACCGGTGGGACCGGATCTTCTACCCCGGCGTCGAGGCCGAGGTCTGGATGGAGCCCGGGATCACCGAATCTGCCCTGGACGAGACCCTGGCGGTGGCCTACCGGGAACGTCCCCCGGGGAAGGTGGCCCTGGTCCTCTCGGCGGGGAACGTCTCCTCCATCGGTCCCATGGACGCCCTCTACCGACTCTTCGTCGACCGACAGGTCGTCGTCTACAAGACCCACGGGGTGAACGACTACCTCGGACCGCTGCTCGAGCAGGGCTTCGCCCCCCTCGTGGAAGCCGGCTTCTTCCGGGTGGTGTACGGAGGGGTCGAGGAGGGTCGGTATCTCTGCGACCATCCCGGTGTGGACGAGATCCACATCACCGGCTCCGACAAGACCTACGAGGCGATCGTCTTCGGTCCCGGAGAGGAGGGAGAGAGGCGAAAGGCCGAGGGAGAGCCCCGGCTGGAAAAGCCGATCACGGCGGAGCTGGGAAACGTGTCCCCGGTGGTGGTGGTCCCCGGGCCGTGGAGCGACTCCGAGATCCGGTACCACGCCGAGAACGTGGCCACCATGCTCACCAACAACGCCGGGTTCAACTGCAACGCGGTCCGGGTCCTGGTGACCTGGCGAGGATGGCACCTCCGGAACCGCTTCCTGGACGCCGTCCGGGACGTCCTCCGGGACACGACTCCCCGCCGTTCCTGGTACCCGGGGGCCCGGGAGCGGTTCGAGAGGTTCCTGGAGGCCCATCCGGAGGCGGAGCGCTTCGGAGGGGCCGCCGGAAACGAGCTTCCCTGGACGCTGATCTCCGGCCTGGATCCCGACGCCCCGGAGGAGATCTGCTTCTCCACCGAAGCCTTCTGCAGCCTCTTTTGCGAGACGGTCCTGGAGGCGAGGGATCCGGCCGCGTTCCTCCATCGGGCCACCGACTTCTGCAACGAGGAGCTCTGGGGAACCCTCAACGCGACCCTTCTGGTCCATCCCCGGACCCGGGAGGATCCGGATCTGGAGGAGGCCCTGGAGTCCGCCGTGGATCGGCTCCGGTACGGGACCGTGTCCCTGAACCACTGGGCCGCCATCGGCTACGGCCTGGTGGTGACGCCGTGGGGAGGCTACCCGGGGCAGCCGCCGGAGGATATCCAGTCCGGCACCGGCACTGTCCACAACACCCTGATGTTCGACCGACCCCAGAAGACCGTGGTCCGGGCTCCCTTCAAGGCCTGGCCCAAGCCTCCCTGGTTCCTGAGCCACGACCGGGGCTACGAGATCGGCAAGCGCTTGACCTCGTTCGAGGCGAGTCCCGCGGCGTGGAAGCTTCCGGCCATCTTCGGAAACGCCCTGACCGGATGAGGGGAGATCCCGTCTTCGGGGAGGCCTGGGCACGGGCCTGGCAGGAGGCCCTGGAATCCAACCGCGCCTACCGGGAAGCGGCGGCCGACTGGGAGGGTGCCCTGGTCTTGTCGGTCAGCGACGGCGGAGGCTCCGGACCGGCGGTCTGGGCCGACCTCCACCACGGATCCTGTCGTGAGGTCCGGGCGGCCACGCTCGAGGACCGGGAGACCGCCCTCTACCACCTGGCCGCTCCGCAGTCGGTATGGAAGGAGCTCTTCGACGGAAGTCTCGACCCCCTGTGGGCCCTGACCACCGGCAAGATCGAGCTCCAGCGAGGTCGGATCTCCGACCTGATCCCGTACGTCCAGGCGGCCCGGGAGCTGGTCCGCTCCGCCCGGACCGTCCCTACGGACTGGGAGGCGGAAGCCGCCCAGAGCCGGCGGGAGGGAGCACCGTCGAGGGCGATGGAAATCCCGGACGAGGAGGAGGAGACCGGGGCGATGAGGGAAGAGCCCCGATCGATCCCGGGTACGGGAGATGGAGCTCGCTTCCAGACCACCTCCCGCCGCGGGCTGGACTTCGATCTCTTCCCCATGAGGCTTTGGGAGAAGGCCAAGGAGCGGGGTGTCTGGAACCCCTCCGAGATCGACTTCTCCCGGGACCGACGGCAGTGGGAGGAGCTCTCGGACCTGGAGCGGGACGCCCTGCTCCGCCTCATATCCCTCTTCCAGGCCGGAGAGGAGTCGGTGACCCGGGAGCTCCTGCCCCTGATCCGGGTCATCGCCGACCAGGGCCGGCTGGAGGAGGAGATCTTCCTGACCTCGTTCCTCTGGGAGGAAGCCAAGCACGTGGAGGTGTTTCGCCGCTTCTTCGATCGGGTGGCCCGGGCTCGCGGAGATCTCTCCCACTACCACGGGGAGAGCTATCGGAGGATCTTCCACCGGGAGCTTCCCGAAGCCCTGGCCCGCCTGGACCGGGATCCCTCTCCCGTCGCCCAGGCCGAGGCCGCGGTCACCTACAACATGATCGTCGAGGGGGTCCTGGCCGAGACCGGCTACCACGCCTTCCACGAGATGCTCGCCGAGCGGGATCTCCTGCCCGGGATGCGGGAGGCCGTCGGGCTCCTGAAGAGCGACGAGGCCCGACACCTGGCCTACGGCGTGTTCCTCCTCTCCCGGCTGGTGTGCCAGCACGGCGACGAGGTCTGGAACGCCGTGGAGAGCCGTCTGGAAGCCCTCCTCGGACCGGCCCTCGGCGTGGTGGAGGAGGCCTTCGCCGCGTACGACGAGTTCCCCTTCGGCCTCGAGAGGGGAGACTTCGTCGACTACGCGACCCGGCAGTTCGATCGCCGACGGCGGCGGATCGAGCGGTCCCGGACCCAGGATCTCGAACAGATCCTGTACGGGTCATGAAGACGACGGTGATCCAGCGGCCGACCCGCTCCCTCCTGGTCGGGCTGACCGTTCTGGCCCTCGTCCCCCCGGCGCTCGCCGGGGAGGTGGCGCAATACGAGCCGGCGGGACCTCCGAATCTTCTCCTGATCACCCTGGACACGACCCGGGCCGATCATCTGGGGGCCTGGGGATGGGAGCACGCCCGGACCCCGATCCTGGACGAGCTCGCCGGCCGGGGGATGCGCTTCGTCCGAGCCGACGCCTCGGTACCGGTGACCCTTCCCAGCCACGCGTCGATCCTCACCGGTCTCCATCCTCCCCGGCACGGAGTCCGGGACAACGGCACCTTTGCCCTCGCCCGGGCCCAGACCACGGTGGTGGAACGGCTCCGGGAGCGTGGGTACGACACCGCCGCCGTCGTGTCCGCCGCCGTGGTCGCCCGCCGCTACGGTCTCGATCAGGGCTTTGGCCGCTACGACGACGACCTGCCGGCCACGGGACGGACGGTCGAACGGAACGCTGTCGCCACCACCCGCGCCGCCTTGGGTCTCCTGGAGGATCTCCGACCGCCGTTCCTCCTCTGGATCCACTATTTCGATCCCCACGAGCCCTACGAGGCCCCGGCGGAGCTCCGGCGGGAACTGGACGGTCCCACCCCCGCCTACGACGCCGAGATCGCCCACGTGGACCGGGAGCTGGGACGGATCCTGGACCGGATCCCCGACGACACGGTCACCGTGCTGGTCGGGGACCACGGGGAGATGCTCGGCGACCACGGAGAGCTGACCCACGGGATCTTCCCCTATCGGGGCGCACGGAGGGTCCCCCTGCTCCTGGCAGGTCCGGGAATTCCGCCCGGCTCGGTGGACTGTCTGGTCCGCACGGTGGACGTGGCGCCCACCCTCCTGGAGCTGGCGGGAGCCCCGGTCCCCGACGGCCTCGACGGTGAGAGCCTCCTTCCCCTCCTGGGGTCTCCCGGAGAGTGCGCGGACCGTCCCAGCTACACGGAGAGCTTCCAGCCCTACCTGAGCTTCGGCTGGTATCCCCTCCGATCCTTCTCCGACGGACGCTGGCTCCTGGTCCACGGCCCCGAGGATCGCCTCTACGACCTGGAGTCGGCCGCCGCCGAGACCCGGAACGTCGCCTCCGCCCATCCGGAGAGGGCCCGGGAGATGCGGGACCGGCTCGTCCGGACCCTGGAGGCCATGGGCGAGACCCTGGAGCCGGAGATCGAGCCCGACGTGGTGCCCACCGGCGAGGAGGCGGAGCGGCTCCGGAGCCTCGGCTACGTCTCCGGAGGAAGGCAAAGCCACCGGCTCGAGGGCGAGCTCCCGGATCCCCACGGGAAGATCCCGGTGATCCAGGATCTCCATC
>JAWVZJ010000016.1:0-18502 GCA_033722255.1 Thermoanaerobaculia bacterium
GGAATCGGTCGGGGTCCGGAATCATGGGAGGCCCTCCATGTTACGTCCCGGCCCGGGCATCCGCATCATCCGTCCTCCGGCCGTACCCGGACCTCGCGACCGACAGCGCTTCCGGAGAGGGCGGTCCGGCGCTCGAGAGCGCCGTCGCTCAGGAGCCCCTCACCTCCCGGATGCCCTCCGGAAACAGCTCCTCCAGGAGGACGGTGGCGTAGCTCCCCGGGGGAAGAGAGAAGACAAGGAACACGGCCCCGTCCCGGGCTTCCATCCGGGCCTCGTCGACGGGGACCCGGAGCGGTCTCCGCTCCCCGCTCAGACGGTATCTCCGGAGGAGCTGCTCCGGCAGGGGCTCGGGCACCCGGTGTCGTCGCCGGGCCTCCTCTTCGAGGCCGGCCACCCGGCCGGTCGGCATCCGCATCTTGGGTCCGAAGAGGGGACCGGTGGGACTGACCCGGAACGCCTCCAGCTCGTCGGCCCAATCTCCGGGATCTCTCACCGGCCGGAGAGCGCCGGACGCGTGATCCAGCAGGAGATCTCCGACCAGGAGCTCGTCCACGGGAACCGGGCGAAGGAGGAGCGCCTCGTTGAAGACCGCGCTCTGGAGGGCAGAGACGAACAGACGGTGCACCCGCCGGGAACCGGGCACCGGCTCTCCGGCCAGGATTCGACGGCCCCGCTCCGGGTTCAGCCCGTCCCGACCGAAGCGCTGCGATCCGAAACGGTTCGGAAGCCCCCGGCACCGGAGATCGACCCACCGATCCTCCAGTCCCGCCCCCTCCGGATCCGAGACGTCTCGTACGAGGATCCGAAACCGGTTGCCCCGGAGGTCTCCGACGTGGAGCCGGTGCCGATGGGGGACGGCTCGGAGCACCCGGATTCCGTCGTCCTCCGTCTCCAGGGCCCGATCGGGATCCAGACCCGGAACCGAGATCCACTGACGGCTGAGGGCCCGTCGGTCCTTTCGTCCCGCATATCCGACGCGACGGGGTGCCACCTCCCCCCGCCGAGCGAGGAGATCCACCACGTCCCGGGTGGTGCGGAGTCTCTTCTCCACCCACAACCAGGTATGGTGTCCTTCCCCCGACGGCTCGTAGAGGGGGAGCTCCTCGACCCGGAAGTCCTCGGGGGACACCCGGATCCTGGGCATCCTCACCGACACGGGATCGGAGTCAGATCCTCTTCTCCAGGAGAGCCTCCACCTCTCCCTCCTCCGGAAAGCGCCCCAGGGCCTTCTTCGAGAAGATCAGATCGCCGTCGAACTCCACCTCGTAGACTCCGCCGGAACCCCGGACGAGCTCGGCCTCGAGCCCGATGCGATCCTCGATCGAGGCCGCCAGACTGGCGGCCCGGGGCTCGTAGTTTCAAGCCCCGCAGTACTCGATCGTCAGCCGGTAACGGTCGGTCATGATCTCCCCTTTCGTCGCTGCGTGGGCCTCGATCGGTACTCCACGGCATCCGGGAACGGTCGAGACCCCGGTTCGTCGTCCTCGGGTCGATTGTAACGGTCGGCCCTGAGGCTCCATTGTGGTACCCGGACACTCTCTGGATCAGGCCCGCCGCGAGAGCTGTGCCACGATCTCCATGTGACCGCTTTGGGGAAAGAGGTCGAGGAGCCGAACGGACTCGAGACCGTAGCCGGTGACCAGAGCCTCCAGATCCCGGGCCAGAGTGGCCGGATGACACGAGACGTAGGTGATCCGTTCCGGCTCGGCCTCCAGGAGAGCTTCCCGAACCTCCCCCGGGAGCCCTCTCCGGGGAGGATCCACCACGACCCGGTCCAGCTCCCCGGAGATCTCTCCCACCCAGCTCTCGACAGCCTGGGTCTCGAAGCGGGCGTTGCCGAGGCGATGCCGCCGGAGGTTCTTCCGTCCGTATCGGGCGGCGATCCGGTCACCCTCCACGGCGATCACCCTCCGGTATCGGCGGGCCAGGGGGAGGGTGAAGAGCCCCACCCCCGCGTAGAGATCGGCCACTTCGTCCCCCTCCCAATCCCCGACCGCCTCCTCCACCAGCCGTTCCACCAGGCCGACGTGGGCCTGGAAGAAACACCGGGCGTCCAGGAGGTAGTCGAATTCTCCCACCGACAGGATCACCTCCCCGTGGGGGAGATCCCCCGTCACCGGGGCGCAGGAGATCCCGTCCTCCCCGGACAGGAGGTCCAGGCGACGGGGCGGATCCGCTCCGAGGCGGGCCGGCAGCTCCGGCAGGAGCTCCTCGAGCTCCGGCGCGAGGATCGGACAGCTCCGGATCGGCACCAGCTCCTTCGATCCCCGGGCGAAATAGCCCACCCGAACGGTCTCGTCCATCGTCGTCGTGTGGAGCTGCGTCCGGAGGCGGTATCCCCACATGGATCCGGCCACGATCTCCGTGTCCGAAGGTAGCTCGATGCCACCGATCCTCCGCAGTGTCTCCCGGGCCGCCGCCGCCTTGAGCTCCACCTGCTTCCGGTCCTCGAGATGCTGGAGGTCGCATCCCCCGCACCGGTCGAAGTAGGGACAGGGAGCCTTCCTGCGGCCCGGACCCGGCTCGAGGATCTCCAGGATCTCGCCCCGACCGTAATCCGGCTTTCGCTCGACGATCCGAACGAGTAGGCGATCCCCCGGAGCGGATCGGGGAACGAAGACGGGAACCGAGTCGACGCGTCCCAGACCGTCGCCGCCGGCCACCAGCTTCTCCACCGTCAGCTCGACGGTGTCCAGCTCGGCAAGAGCCAGGCCCGGCGGCCTATCCGTCGTCATTCCACCTCCCGATCTCCACCGAAGAGGTGGATTCGCGGAGCCAGCTCCGGGAGCTCCTCCCGAATCCGGCCCCGGAGCTCATTCCAACGGTGCCGACGACTCAGATGGATCAGGATCAGGCTCTCGTTCTCGAACCGGCTCGCCCTCCTGGCCAGATCGCGAAAGTGTAAGTGCCCGTAGCGGCTGCTCCGGGCCCAGTGCTCCGGGGTCAAGAACGTGCACTCCAGAACCAGGTGACGGGCCCGGTAGAGTCTCGGCTCCAGCTCGAAGACGCCCTCCCCCGTATCCCCGGGATAGGACAGGACCAGCTCCTCCACCGTCTCGTCCACCTCCTCGCCGCTCCTCCGGAGGCGAGCGATCTCCGGTTCCGAGAGGCCCCGGAGCCGGGAGGCCAGGCGCCGCTTCCTCCGGATGAGGTGGAAGCCGAGGGAGGGGACCACGTGGTCCACGGGGAAGGCCTCCACCAGGAATCCTTTGCCCACCTCCCTCCGGTCTCCGGCCACCAGGGGAACGATCTCGTACCGATACCGGGCCGACTCCAGTCTCTCCGCCGCCCGGATCAGACGATCCAGGGGATCCGCGATCGCCGCCGGACAGAAGATCCGGGTTCGGGCCTCCTGATGGAGGGTCCGATTCGACAGGAGGAAGGGAACCCCCAGAGAGTGGTCGAGATGCCCGTGGGTCAGGAAAAGATCCCGGGCTCCCGACAACCGGGGAGATCCCCGACCGGCGTCCAGGGCGATGCCCGGCGGCGAGACCCGGATCCAGGTCTGGTCACCAGCGCGAGATCGTCCGTCCAGGCGAAGGTCGCCGAGCTCCAACCGATTCATGGTCTTCCGTCCGTCCCCGGCGATTCCCGGGAATTGCCCGCCGGGCCGATCAGATCTCCTGGTAGATCCACCGACTGATGGCCCGGAGTCTCCGGTCCACGCTCTCCGGCTCCGGGTCGATCAGCCAGAGGCCGGCGGCCACCGAGGAGAGGAGGGAGTTTCCGTCCTGGGGCGTGAAGCAGAAACCGTAGATCTCCCGGTCGCCCCGCACGGTCACGGTGGGCCGGACCACCACCGTCTGGGAGAGGATCCGACCGTAATAGCCGTGATCCCGGCCGAAGGAGAAGATCAGGTTCGCGTACTTCTTGTCGGTCAGGGCGACCCGAGGGTTGTCCTCGAACCGTCGCATCACCTCCTGGAGGTCGGTCGACCGGTCCACCACGAGGCTGAACCAGAGGGAATGCATGTACTGGGTGTTGAGCTTGACCGCACTGGAGAAGAGCTCCAGCGATCTGTTCAGGGTCCGGAACAGGTGATGGGCGTCCCGGGCGTGGTGCGTCCCGAAGCGCGGGTCGTCGTGAGCCCCGACGCTGGGAGCCGGGACGTAGCCGTCGGTCTGGGTGACGTCGTTCGCCCGGCGCATGCAGACGAACGTCCCCCGATCCAGATTCAGGTCTCCGTTTCCGTCGTCGCCGAGGGTTCGGATCAGAGTCGTGATGTTGTGGGTGTTGCAGGACACGATCTGGAGGAATCGGTCGTCCCCCGGAACCAGGGCCTCGTCGTTCACACCCCGGGCATAGGGCTTTCCGAAGCCGAACTCGCTGCCCTGGGCGATGAATCCCTTCGGTCCGGACAGCCCCTCGTAGTTCTTCGCCTTGTTCTCGTTGCCCGCCGGGGTGCAGTCGATCACCACGGTGGCCCGCTCCAGGGCCTCCTGGGCCACGTAACTGACCTCGTGACCCAGCCGCTCGAAGTCCTCCACACAGTCCGGGTTGACGCTCAGCTTCGCACCGCGGTCCATGAGGTGGTTGAGCTTGGCTCGATCTCCCTTCAACGGAGTCCGCTTGTGGAAGGTGACCTCGTCGATCTCGAAGCGATCCCGGAAATCGGTGAACAGGCCGATCAGGGGCTCGCCGATGGTTCCCGTACCGACGACGTGGACGATTGTCTTCATGACGATCCTCGCGGATGTGGCGTGTTGGACGACATCGCCTCGGGCGGACGGGTGCGGCTCCCCGTGTCCGGTTCCCCGTGGGCGACGAATCTCCGACGCCCGGAGAGTACCAGACTCCGGCTCGACGATCGACGGGACTACCGGGCCGGAGACCCGGCCCTCCGGCGGGGCCCGAGGGGGGATCCGAATGAGCGCTCTACCTCCTCACGGGAGCCCGAACGATCGAGCTCTTCGAGCGCCGGAGGGCGCCGGAAAAGGGCCCGGGGAGGAGTCCCCGGACGGTTCTGCCGAGGCGGATGAGCCGTCCCCCGGCTGTGACCGAGGTCACTGAGAGGGAGGTCTCGGCCTCGTACCATGGGGCCCATGACCGGTCCAGGCCTACCGTCGGCTTCGCGGCTCGCACCGATCGTGGGTCTGGGCCTCTTCGTGGCCCTGTCCAGCGGGGCCCAGGATCTCCCCTCCGACCCGGAGGGCACCTCCGACGTCCCGATCGTCATCCACGACCGCTCCTCGGTGAGCATGGTCCTGGTTCCGGTGGTGGCGAAGAGGGAAGGCGACTTCGTGACACGGCTGCAACCGGACGATCTCCGACTCTGGGTGGACAGCCGACCGATCCCGATCGAGACCTTCCAGTACGAACGGGCCCCGCTCAGTGTCGTGATCCTCCAGGACCTGTCCGGGAGCATGGCCGGTCTCGAGCTCGACATCAGCCGCGCCGGCCTTCACAGGCTCCTGGATGGGATTCGGGATCGGGACGAGCTCGCCGTGGCCACCTTCGCGGGGGGGAATACCCGGGTCGAGGTCCCGTTCACGACGGACCGGCGGACCCTCGAGGAGACCCTCGCCATCTGGGACGGGTTCGGAACCACGGGGCTGTACGACGCCGTCGCCTGGCTCCCCCACCTCTCCATGGCCGCCACCCGGAGGAAGCGGGCCGCCCTCCTTATCACCGACGGAGTGGACAACGCCAGCGAGATTCCCCCGGCCGAGGCCCGGGAGATCGTACGGAGGGCCGAGCTCCCGGTGTACGTACTGGGGCTCGAGACCTCCGGCGAGGAAGCCGACGAGGGAACCTTCCGCTACTCGGACCTCCTCGAGAATCTTGCAGAGGCCACGGGTGGCAGATACCATTCGATCGAATCGACGAAAGAGGCAGAGGAGGCCATCGCCGAAATTCTGGAGGAGCTCCGGAGACAGTACGTCCTGGGATTCTCCATCCTCGGCGAAGGCCTGGAACGATACCGTCGGATCGAGGTCACCGGAAGAGGGAGGGCCGAGCGAGCCGAGCTGGTGCACAGACGTGGATACCGGGGCACCCGCCCCGCCGTGACCGAGCGTTCCCGCGAGCGGTGACGGACCTGTTTCATCGAACTTCAAAGAGGCACCGGGCCCTGCCGCGTCCGGTGCAGGAAAGGGAAGGAGACACGAGATGAGAAAGACGCAACTGTTCCTCGTCGTCGTGGCCGCCGGGCTTCTGGCCAGCGGTTGCGCGACCAAGGAGTACGTGGAGGGAGAGGTCGGAGCCGTTCACACCCGAGTCGACACCGTGGAGGGTCAGGTGGAGGAAAACCAGACGACCCTCCGACAGCACGACGAGCGGATCGAAGAGGCTTCCGACACCGCGAAGGAAGCTCTGGAGCGGGCCAAGGAGGCCGGCAAGCTGGCCGAGGGCAAGCTCCTCTACGAGACCGTCCTCACCGACGCCGACGTCCAGTTCGGCTTCGACAAGACAAAGCTTTCCGACGAGGCCAAGGCGGCCCTCGACGACTTCGCCCAGCCGCTGGTCGAAGGCAACGAGAACGTCTACGTCGAGATCCAGGGACACACCGACTCCGTGGGTACCGAGGAGTACAACGAAGAGCTCGGTCTGGAGAGGGCCGAAGCCGTTCGCCTCTACCTGAACAAGGAGCACGGGATCCCGCTCCACCGGATGTCGGTCATCTCCTACGGGGAGTCCTCCCCGACCGCCGACAACAACACCCGGGAGGGCCGGGCCCAGAATCGACGGGTGGTCCTGGTGGTGCTGAAGTAGACCTTCCGGCGACTCCTCTGGCAGGGGTCGCCGGCCCGTCGATGGGAGAAAGGCCCGCGGGACGGCCCGCGGGTTCTTCTCGTGGCCCACCCGCCGATCTCGGCTCCCGGCCTCGGCCGAGGGAAGGCCTCCCGTGGAGAGCTGTCCACGACAACCGCCCCGAGGCCCCCGGGGTTCGGGGCCGCTCCCCTCGGATCGAAGCACGCCACGCGACCTCTGGACGGGGCGGCTCTCGGATCCTCCTCCCCCGATCCGCTGCCCCGCGGAGAAGGAGTCGACCGACGACCTCGACGGCTCTGATGCCTCGCGCAAGGAATCGAAAGCCGTGGGATATCCTCCGTCCCCATGAGCGAGGCTTCCGAGACCGGAGACACCGTCGACTCGATGGAAGCTACGGCGACAGGACCGGCCTCGGAGGACCGAATCGCCGAGACGGGCCAGGGACTCCAGGAGCGAGTGGAGGAGAGCCGGGGCCGGAAGCGCAAGCAGTTCGGGACCTTCGGTGGTGTCTTCACACCGACGCTGCTGACGATCCTCGGAGTGATCATGTTCCTCCGCCTGGGCTGGGTCGTGGGAAACGCCGGGGTCGGGGGGAGCCTGGCCGTGATCCTCCTCGCCTTCCTGGTCACCCTCCTGACGGCCCTGGCCATGTCGTCGATCGTCACGAACATCCGGATCGGTGCCGGGGGTGCCTACGCCATCATCTCCCAGTCTCTGGGCCTCGAAATCGGAGGTGCGGTGGGGATCCCCCGCTATCTCTCCCAGGCCCTGGCCATCACCATGTACATCTTCGGGCTCCGGGCGGGATGGATCTGGGTGTTCCCCGACCATCCCGCGCTCCTGGTGGACGTGGTCGCCTTCCTGGCCCTCTGGGGGATCGCCTACAAGAGCGCCGATCTGGCCATCCGGGTCCAGTACGTGATCATGGCCGTCATCGGCCTGGCTCTGGCCTCCATCGCCGTGGCCGCGGTCCAGGGCTCGATGCAGTATCCCCTGGAGCAGATCTCTCTCTGGGGGGAGTATCCCGGAGAGCCCGAACGGGGGTTCCAGGGGACCTCTTTCTGGCACGTCTTCGCCGTCTTCTTTCCCGCCGCCACGGGGATCATGGCCGGCGCCAACATGAGCGGAGACCTGAAGGACCCCAAACGAGCGATTCCGGTGGGGACCCTGGCCGCCATCGGAGTCTCCCTGGTGATCTACCTCCTCCTGGCCTACTGGCTGGCCCGCTCCGCCTCGGCGGAGGAGCTGGTCTCCGACTACTACGTCATGGTCGACAAGGCGTTCTGGGGCCCGCCGGTGATCGCCGGGCTCCTGGGCGCGACCTTCAGCTCGGCCCTGGCCTCCATGGTGGGGTCGGCCCGGATCCTCCAGGCCATGGGTGAGCACCGGGTGGTCCCCGCCGCCTCCTGGCTGGGAGAGCTCACCGAAGAGGGGGAGCCCCGGAACTCGATGCTGGTGACCGGTGTCATCGTCCTGGCCACCATCATGCTCCGGGAGCTGAACGTGGTCGCCCCCCTGATCACCATGTTCTTCCTTCTCACCTACGCCATGATCTGCGCCGTGGTCCTGATCGAGCAGAGCCTGAACCTGGTGAGCTTCCGACCCCGGCTGAAGGTGCCCCGATGGGTCTCCTTCTGGGGCATGACCGGCTCCCTGGTGGTCATGTTCGTCCTTCATCCCGCCTTCAGTCTGGTGGCCGTGGTCCTCACGGTCCTCGCCTACATGGCCCTGACCCGAACCAGGCTCCGGGCCCCCTTCGGTGACGTCCGGAGCGGGCTCTTCGTGGCCCTGGCCGAATGGGCCGCCAAGCACGTGACCGACCTCCCGGCGGCCACGGAACGCTCTTGGCGGCCGAACCTCCTGATTCCGGTGGAGGATCCCACCGAGCTCCGGGGGACGTTCCACCTGATCCGGAACGTCACCTATCCCCAGGGCTCGGTCAAGCTGGTGGGGCTGGGCACCCGCCAGTTGGAGGATCGACTCCGGGATCGCCTCCCCACCCTCAGCCAGGCCTTGCGGAACGAGGGAGTCTTCGCCACCTGGACTCTCGTGGAGCCGGAGAGATACTCCGAGGGTCTCCTGGTCACCGTCCAGTCCTTCGGCGGCGCCTTCTTTCGCCCCAACATTCTCTTCCTCACCCCCCCGCCAGCCGACGACGAGGAACGGATCCAGGCCCTGACCCGGATCGTCCACAAGGCCGGCGAATCCCGGTCCGGAATTCTCCTCATGGCGGACCATCCCCGGGCGGGCCTGGGACGCCGCCGGGAGATCAACGTCTGGATCCGGGATCAGAGCCCGGACTGGGAGCTCTCCATGGAGCTCGGGGACGTGGATCTGGCCCTCCTCATCGCCTACAAGCTCCAGCAGAACTGGCAGGGCCGGATCCGTCTCGTCAGCGCCGTGGCCCAGGATCACCATCAGGAGCCGGCCCGGGAGTTCCTCGAGAACCTGGTGGAGCTGGCTCGGATCCCTAGGGCCCAGGTTCTCGTCTATCCGGGAGGCCTCCGGGAGGCCCTGGGGGTGACCCCCCAGGCCGACGTCTCGATCTTCGGGCTCCCGGATCCTCCCGACTTCGACTTCGTCCGGGAGATGGTCGATTCGACCCGGAGCGCCTGCCTCTTCGTCCGGGACTCGGGGGAGGAGAACGTCCTGGCCTGAGCCTCTCCGTCCTACCCCACTTTTCCCACGGCGGTTCGTCGCGAGAGACCGTAGATGGCTGGACATGCAAGGCTTGCGACTCGGAGACTCCGAGACAGCAGCGCAACGCCGCAGATTCCGGTAGATACGGACTCGCAGCAGGAACCTACTGAGGAAATGCGG
Organism: Thermoanaerobaculia bacterium; assembly: GCA_033722255.1. Lineage (GTDB taxonomy): Bacteria > Acidobacteriota > Thermoanaerobaculia > Multivoradales > JAIOJS01 > JAWVZJ01. Next base: position 9,532 of record JAWVZJ010000016.1, read on the forward strand.
GCTATCCCGAGTCCGACGCTCCCGCCGGGCTCAGACCCAGCTTCTCCAGCTCCTCCCGGAGGATCTTCGGAGGCGCGAGACCCTCCTGGGTGAAAACGACCTCCCCCTCCTCGTTCAACATCAGGAGGGTCGGGAACCCCCGAACGTCGAGTCGGTCCGCCAGGGCGGCGTCGGCATCGACCAGCACCGGGTGATGGACCGGCCGCTCCCGGAAGTGCTTCCGCACCCTCTCCATCGGCTCTCCGGAATCCACGATCAAAATCTGGAGCCGATCCGGCGAGTACTCCTCGGCCAGGGCGGTGAGCACCTCGTTCTGGATCTTGCAGGGCGCACACCAGGTGGCCATGAAATCGAGGATCACGACTTTCCCCCGATGATCCGACGGGCCGATGCGATCTCCGTCCAGGGACGGCAGCTCGAAGCTGAGCCGACTCCCGGCTCCCAGCCGGGCCGGCTCCGAGCGGCAGCCCAGGAACAGGACGCCCACCATCAGGCCGGCTGTGGCGACGAGTGCCGCCCCCTGGCGCCTCCCGGTCCGAAGGGGGCTCACTGGCCGTCCTCGGAGGAAGGACCGGCCCCGTCGTCCCCGTCTCCGGCATCCCCGGTCGGCCCGACCTCCTCCTGGACGGGCTCGGCCTCCCGAACCGTGGCGATCGCCGACTCCAGGGCCTGGAGATCCTCCTCTCCGGCCACCAGGAGGACGTCCCGGCCCGGAGGCCCGACGAGGACCCCTTCCTCGGACTCCCAGAGACGGATCGTCTCTCCGACACCCTCCTCGTCGAACAGCTCGAACTCCAGATCGGGATCTGCCTCGGGGGGAACCCCGTCCGGCCGGACCTCCTCGCCGCGAAGACCGGTCAGGGTCGTCAGGAGCCCGCTCACGTCGGAGTAGGAGATCCTCTCCTCTCCCCGGATCCAGTCGCCGTCCTCCCGGGTGAGGACGGTCTCCTCCCCCCCGCTCCGGATCCGGAGACTCCCGATCTCCCAGGAGGACCGTGCGGTCACCTCCTTCGAGCGCCACTCCCCCGGAGGCCGCCGGAGAGCACCGGCCAGGTCGGTCTCGATCACGACCCACTGGTCGTCGACTCGGGCGACCCGAGCCGATTCGTCCGCCTCGGTCTCGGGACTCCCTTCCGTCTCGCCCGGGACCGGTGACCCACCGGTGCCCGTCGGCGCCGGGCCGCCCAGGGCCACGACAAAGGGAGCCTCCCGCCCCTCGAGGACGACCTCGATCCGACCCCGGTCCGTCGTCAGATCCTCGATCCTCCCCGGATCGTCGAGAAACTCCGTCGCCTCGAGGCCGGTGATCTCTCCCAGGAGAGAATCCACCGTCCGGGAATCGGCGGCGTCGGCGTAGGGACTCTCCACCCAGAACCGCTGATCCCGGCGGGCCAACAGGACCGGCTCCCCCTCCCCCTCCAGGCGAACTCGCTCGATCTCGGTCCGGCTTCCGGGAAAGAGGGAGGGGTTCCTCCATTCACCCGGATCCTTGGTCGCCATGGAGACGAATCCCCCGGACACCACGTGCAGGACCTCTCCGCCACCGGTGGAGACGATTCTCCGACCCTCGAGGGCGAGCTCGTCACCGACCTCCAGAGTCGTCTCCCCTTCCCCCGTGATCAGGGTCACGGTCAGCTCCGGAGAGTCCAGGCCGTGGGCCGACGGATCCTCTCCCTCCAGGGTCCGCTCCTTCTCCAGCTCCGTGAGGCGCCGGAGGAGGCTGTCGACGGCGGACGATTTCGCCCGGGCCTCCAGGGGCTCGACCAGGCGCCACTCCGAGGGACCACCGGTCGGGACGGCCCCCTCGTCCTCCCCGGTCTCTCCCTCGTCCCCTCCGGTCTGCCGTTCCAGGACCACCCTCTGGTCCTCCCAGGCGAGCTCGACCGCGGTGACGTCTTCCGATTCCAGATCCAGGACCCGCTTCGCCCGCTCCTCCCGCTCCTCCGTCGTCGGCAGGTCCCGCTCCACGAACCAGACGAAGGCCCCCAATGCCGCCACCAGGAGGGTCAGGATCAGGAGATTCCTCGTCCGCACGATCTCACCTCCGTCGCTTGAGGGTGACGTAGATCCCGACCACGGCGCAGGCCGCCGGAAGCCCCAGGACCACCAGCCAGACGAAGACCCGACGCTGGGCCGGGGTCAGGCTCAGGCGCACGTCCTCGGGCTCCTTGGGGGGGATTCCCAGATGGGACTCCCGCTCCACCAGCCAGTTCAGGGTATTCGTCACCAGGGTGGCGTTGCCCGCCGTTCCCAGCTGGGCGTTGGTGATCAGATCCGAATCCCCGAGCACGACTACACGGGCCGAAGAATCCTCCTGGACCGGCGTCTCACCCTCTTGTCCGGGACGATCGTCCTCCTCGGCTCCGGTCTCCCCCGTTCCGGCGTCCTCCGGCGGCGGAAGCTCCAGAGCCTGGCCCAGGGGGACCGGTCCGGCGAGGTCCTCCTCGTCCTGGTCCACGGCTTCCAGGTTCTCGAGGTTCGTCTCGCCCCAACCCTCGGGACTGGTCCGTACCAGCTCTGTCGGTGCCGGCTCCGCCCCTTCCACCGCCCGTACCGGTCGGGAGAGGGCGAAGACCGTCGTCAGCCGCGCCTGTCGGAGGGCCTCGGTGATCGGATGGCTGCCGTAGGAGTCCACGAAAATGGTCTCCGCCCCGAAGAAGGGCAGCAGCTTGGCCGGATCGACCACGATGGCCCTGGGGGTCTCGATCCCGTACTCCTCCAGCCAGCCAACCAGGGCCTCTTCGGCCATCGCCCCCTCCTCGTCGAGATCGGGATCCACGAGGATCAGCATCCGCCCGCCTCCGGCCAGGAACTCGTCGAAGAGAGCGAGCTCCGGAGGGGCGAAGGAGGCCCGGGGCCCGGGGACGACGACCACGTCGGTCCCCTCCGGGACGGTCTGCGCCCCCAGGGAGGCCCATTCCTCGAGCTCGAAGTTGTCCTCCCCGAGGAGCTCCGTGAGCTGCTGGAGGCCTCCGGGCTCCCGGCCGTCCAGGGAGGCCTCCCCGTGGCCGGTGGTGAAGAGGATCTTCGGTTTCTCCCGTTCCACGAGCTCCAGGATTGCCTGGGTGAACTGCTGTTCGCCCCGGAAGCCGGTCATCTCGGGGGCCCGGCCGGCCTGCATCCCGGAATAGTCGTACTCGGCCAGATCGGCGGTGCTCACCACCCGGCGCTCGTCTCCGGCCACGAAGACGACCCCCGCCCGGTCCACCTCGTGCTCCTGGGCCAGTCGCTCGGCCTCGGCCCGGTTCTTGACGGGGTCCACGATCCGGACCCGGATCTGTGGGCTCACGGCTCCGTAGCGATTCAGCAGCTCCCTGGTCGGGACGAAGAGCTCGTCCTCCGGGCTCATGAACACCACGGCCTCGATCTCCTGGTCCAGATCCTCCACGATGTTCTCGGTCTTGTCCGAGAGGGTGTAGAGGTCCGTCGCCGTCCAGTCGAAACGCTCGTAGTGACGCGCGGACAGATAGTTCACGAGGACCAGTAGCGCCCCCACCAGAAGCACTCCGGCCCCCAGCGTCGATCCGAAGAGGAGCTGGCGGCGGGTCGGCTTGGTCGGCGTCGGCATCGGATCACCTCCCCTTGCCGGCCTCGAGGGCCCGGCTCGTCAAGAACAGGAAGAAGACGGTTCCGCTCAGGTAGTAGATCAGCCGCCGGCTGTCCACGATCCCCTTGCTGAACTCGTCCATATGGGAGTAGAGATTCGTGTAGTCCACGATCGACTGGAGGAGGGGATCGTTGACCAGGAACTCCAGGAACGCCGGGAGAAAGAGAAGAAAGAGGAGGGCGAAGGAGCCGATGGCGGCCACGATCTGGCTCCGGGTGAGCCCCGAGACGAAGATCCCCACCGAGAGGAAGAGGGCACCGATCCCCAGGGTCCCCAGGTAAGCGGAGCCGATCGGTCCCCAGTCCAGGTCCAGGTGCCGCTCCAGGAGCAGAGCGTAGACCAGGGTCGGAACCCAGAGGAAGACGTAGAACGCCAGGGCTCCGAAGAACTTCCCCAGCACGACCTGGGTCTCGGTCACCGGCGCCGTGAGCAGCATCTCCAGGGTTCCCTGGCTCCGCTCCTCCGAGAGGAGCCTCATGGTCAACACGGGCGCCACGAAGAGCAGGGTCAGCCAGTAGAAGAGGGTCCCGCCGAAGAAGAAGTCCAGCGGGGTCATTCCGGGAGCCCTGGGATCGGTCAGGAAGTCCACGATCGTCTGGAACGAGAGGCCCTGAAAGAAGAGGAATCCCGTGGCCACGACCCAGCCCAGGGGCGAGAAGAAGTAGGCCCGGAGCTCCCGGTCCATGGTCGCGAGCATGCCCCTCATGACGTCTCCTCCTTCTCGTCCTCGGTCTCCGTCGTCTCACCCTCGGCGGTCTCGTCCGAGCCGGTCGGCCCCGGAGACTCCTCCGGCAACCCGGATTCCTCCGCCGAACCGTCGTCGGCCTGTGCCTCGACCCGCTCCTCGGTGGTGAGCCGGACGAAGATGTCCTCCAAGGACGCCTTCTCTTCCACCAGCTCCAACAGGACCCACCCGCGATCGACGGCGGTCCGGAAGACCGGCTCCCGGAGGTCGGCGTCCCGGTCCCCCTCCAGGATCCAGCGGCCGGGACTCTCGTCGTCTCGACGGACGTCGACGACCCCGGGAACGGCGCCGAGGCCCCGGGAGGCGTCCTCGGGATCCCCCTTCAGGGTGACCCGGACGAGGCTGTTGCCTCGCCAGCGCTCCCGGAGAGCGGCCGGGGTCCCCTGATCCACGATCCTTCCCTTGTCGATGATCAAGACCCGATGGCAGAGGTGCTCGACCTCCGGCAGGATATGGCTCGAAAGCAAGAGAGTGTGGTTCTCACCCAGCTCCCGGATCAGCTCCCGGATGGCGATGATCTGCTTCGGATCCAGCCCCACCGTGGGCTCGTCCAGAATGAGCACCCGGGGCCGGTGGAGGATCGCCGCGGCCAGACCCACCCGCTGCCGGAAGCCCTTGGACAGGGTGCCGATGATCTGAGACCGGACCTCGCCGATCAGGGTCTGGCCCACGACCTCGTCCAGGGCCTCGTCGATCTCGGAGCCGGCCACCCCCTCCAGCCGAGCCCGGTACCGCAGGTACTCCTCGACCCGCATCTCCGGATAGAGGGCCACGTTCTCCGGCAGGTAACCGATCTCCTTCCGGGCGGCGAGGGAATCGTCCTCCAGGTCGTGGCCGGCCACGGTGATCCGTCCCTCCGTGGGCGGGAGATAGCCCGTCAACATCCGGATCGTCGTGGTCTTCCCGGCTCCGTTCGGTCCCAACATCCCCAAGATCTCGCCCTCCTGGATGTCGAAGCCGACGTCCCGGACCGCCACGAAATCCCCGAAGCGCCGGGTCAGTCCGTGGGCTTCCAGCATGCGCTCGTCTCCTCGCGATGGTTCATGACGGATCCTTCTCTCGTAAGTTCGGGTGCCGGCGATCGGCTCCGGTCCGGGAGCCGGCCGCCGGACGTCGAAGGCAGGTTGCCTTCCGGGGATCCGTCATTTTGGCACAGGTACCTCTCTTCTGTCGAGCCCCTGCCGGCGGGCTCCGGAAAGCCATTCCGGAAGCGAGATCGGAAAGGAGCATGCCGCGAGTCGAGAGCAGGCCGACATCCCTGGGGCCTGGTTCCGAGCATTCATCTGGTTCCGAGCATTCATGAGGAGGAAGATGAGGAGCTGACCGTTCGATGACCCTGGGCCGATCCTCCGGTTGCGGAAGCGGGGCCGGGAGGGGACGGCGCGGACTATGGGATCTTTGCCCGGCGGCCCGCGCCTGTGCTCGTCTTCACGCCGGGCGAACTGCTTTCTGATGGTCTGTGAAAAGCACTCGAAAACCATCCCGTGCGAACATTTCCTCGCACGGGATCGCCGAATCTCTGGAGGTAACCCGCCTCCCGACTCCGCTCCCGCGCCCTGCGGACCTCCTGCGGTTTCACTCTCTCTCGGACCGGGCTCATTTTCAGATCAGGTCGCGGATCGCCGGAGCCACGCCGGCGATGCTTTCGAGTCCCTCGAGCGCTCCGGAACCGGGTCCCCACGCGATGAGGGGGACCGGATTCCGGGTATGACTCCGGTGGTCCATCTCTTCCACGTTCCCGTGGTCGCTGGTGAGCACTACGGTGAGGTCCTCCTCCGCCTCCTCCAGGACGCCCTCCAAGAGCCCGTCCAGGGCTTCGAGGGCCTCTTCGGGAGTCACCCCCCATCTCCGGTGTCCCGCCAGATCGGTGAGAAAGGTCTCCCACAGGGTGAGGTGGTGATCTCGGGCCAGCTCCACCAGAATCGCTCCCGCCCTTCGGGGGGAGACCACCGGAACGTCGACTCCCGCCCGGGCTCCGAACCGTCGACCGGTCACGTCCCACGCCACCGCCCGGCCCCGCCGGAGATCCCGGGTCGTCCGGAGGGGGGTCCCGGCGGCCCGGACGGCCAGCGTCGTGGCGGAGGGACGGATCTCCTCCCTCTCCAGCCGCTCCAGATAACCTGGGCTGAAAGGGTTGGCGAAGGTCACGGCTCGGCCCGCCTGCCGGAGCCGGAGGAACAGACTGTGCTCGGCCAGGAGGGCTCCCAGCCTGGACCCCGGCAGGGCGGGCACGTGATGACCTAACCGAGCCGCGGCGTTGACCCCCGTGAACAGCGTCGTCTGTCCCGTGGCGCTCTGGGGAAGGCCCTCGACCCCGAGGGTCGCGTCCAACCAGCTCACCGTCGCCTCCGCCGCGGAAATCTCCCCGCCCCCGTGGCGCCAGAGGCCACCGGTGAGCCGCTCCAGGCCGGGAAGATCCGTCGTGAACAGGGGGTTCGAGCCCGTCGAGGACCCGACACCCACTCCGTCCACGAAGAGGAACAGGACTCGATGGTACGATCCGGCCATGGCACCAGAGGATAAGGCACCGGGGATGAAGTCCGCCTACGAGGCGGCCCTGGAACGGCTCGAGGAGGAGGGCATCCAGCGGCCGGACACGGAGAGCCTCTCCGCCGAGGACCGGGAGGAGATCGCCGAAGTGCACCGACGGACCGAGGCGAAGCTGGCCGAGCTCAAGATCCTCCACCAGGACCGGCTCCGAAAGGCCACCGATCCGGCGGCGCGGGAAGAGGAGAAGGAGAGCTACCGGGAGGAGCGTCGGCGGATCGAGGCCGAGCGTGAACGGGAGCTGAAGAGGATCCGCTCGGGATCCTGACGATCGGTCCTTTGGCCCTCTAGTAGCCCAACAGGCCCGTCGCGTCGCTTCGGGCACTCATGAGGATGAAAATGGCCAAAGGACCGCTCGATGGTCCGGGGCCGGCCCTGCGGTCCTCCGCGATCAAGAGTCGGACTCGAGGAGCACGCAGATGGAGTCTATTTCCGCTAACCGAACTCCTCCCCGAAGCGTCGCAGCGCCTCCTCGCTTCCGCACAGGAAGACGCAGTCGTCGTCCTGGAACCGGAAATCCGAATCCAGATTCACCGTGACCCTGTCCCCCCGCTCCACGGCCACCACCGAGGCTCCGGTCCGGGGCCGGATCGCGAGCTCCGCCGGATGCCGGCCCACCAGACCGTCCGGAGAGACCTTCTGGACCTTCAGCAACGGATCCAGGGCCAGAGCCTCCTCCCCCAGCAGGCGTCGGGAGAGGATCTGGGCCGACACCTGGCTGATGGAGAGGGCGAAGTCGGCTCCGGCGCGATGGATCTTCTCCAGGTTGGACGCCTGGTTGACCCGGGCGATCACCGGGGCGTCGGGGGCCATGTCCTTCGCCACCACGGTCGTGAACAGGGTGAGGTCGTCCCGATCCAGGGCCACGATGACCCCCTGGGACTCCCGGACTCCGGCCCTTTCCAGGACCGCAGCGTCCAGGACGTCCCCCACCAGGTCCACCTCCTCGAACGCCTGCCGGTCGACGCCCACCACGGGCTCCCCCACGTCGGTCAGGAGCTGTTTGACCTTCTTCCCCACCTCTCCCAGGCCGGCGATCACGAAGGGGCCCTCCCGCCGAAGGGGGGTCGTGCCCTCCGCCAGGTCCTCGACCTTCTCCAGGGCCTCCGCGCTTCCCACCACCACCATGATCCCCCGGGGCTCCAACCGCATGTCCGCCGTGGGCGGCGCCTGAAGTCTCCCTCCGACCCATTGACCGATCACCGTGGCGCCGGTCCTGGCGCCGATGGCGGCGTCCTCCAGGGTCTTGCCCGCCAGGGGGCTCGTGTCCCGGACCCGGAGCTCCCGAACCTCGAGCCGACCGAGCTGCTGGATTCCGGACAGGCGAGGGCTGATCCTCTCGCTGGCCCGGGCAGCCAGGGCCGCCGCCAGCATGTGCCGGGGGGTGAACACCGACGAGGCCCCGGCCAGGGTTAGGGGCTTCCGGTGCATCGGCTCCTCCACCAGGGCCACGATCTCCCCTTCGAACCCCATCTGGCGTGCCCCCAGGATCACGGCCGCGTTCTCCTCGTCCCGGCCGTTGGCAACCAGGGCCCGGGCCCGATCCAGATGCGCTTCGGCCAGCGCCTCCTCTTCCGTGCGCTGAAAGACCACGGAGATCTCCCGCTCCCGGATCGACCGTGCGGTCCCCTCGTCCGTCTCCAACACCAGGGCGGGGACCTTCCGGGCCCGGAGCTGCTCCAGGACGCTCTCCACCGCCGGACCGTAGCGGTAGACGACGACGTGCTCCTCCAGGTCCTTCGGGGCCCGGCGGGGAAGGCGGGCCTCGAAGCGCTCCTCCAGGACCGGGATCAGATAGATCGGGAAGATGAGGAAGACCAGGAACACCCCCGCCAGCTGGACGACGATCACGAAGATGACCATCAGGGGATGGTCCCAGGTGTGATCCGCGCCGTAGCCCGTCGTGGTCAGGGTCTCCCCCGCCCATCCCAGGGCGAGCCAGAAGGACCGGCCCTCACCCTCCAGATTCTCCATCCCCATCATGTAGATGCCGGCCAGGCCCACCAGGGCCACCGGAAGGCGGAGCACGAGGAGAAGGAGCCCGCTCTGCGCCCGGGGCACGCCGACGAGCC
>JAWVZJ010000017.1:0-18233 GCA_033722255.1 Thermoanaerobaculia bacterium
CCCGGAGCGGGATCGCCGACTACAGCGCGGAACTCCTTCCGCACCTGGCGAAGGAGCTGGAGATCGAGGTCTACACGACCCCTCGGGCGGTCCGGCGGGCGGATCCGGAGGAGGGCTGGACCACCTTTCCCTACCGGGACTTCACCCCCCGGGATCGCAGGAACCGCTTCGACCTCGTCCTCTACCAGATGGGCAACGACGACCGCCATCACGGACGGATCTACGAGCTCCTGCTGGAACGGCCGGGGGTGGTCCTGCTCCACGAGTTCCTGCTCCACCATCTGATCCGGGAGCGTACCCTGGTGGCGGGTGATGCCGACGCCTACGTGGAGGAGCTCCGGTACTCCTACGGCGCCACGGGGCAGGCTGCCGGCCGTCGTCTCGTGGATCTCGATCTCCCCCTGGACGTGTGGCGATTCCCGCTCTTCGAGCGGGTGGTGGACCGCTCCCTCGGCGTCCTGGTCCACAACGAGTTCTCCCGCCGCCGGATCCTGGCCGGGCGCCCCCGGACCCGGATCGCCATCGTGCCCAGCCCGGTGGGGATGGAGACCGTCTCGTCTCCCGGGACCCCGGAGGATCGGAGCTCCCTGCGTCGATCCCTCGGACTTCCCGTCGAGGGATTCCTCCTGGGCAGCTTCGGCCTCGCCACCCCTCTGAAGCGCCTGGACGTGGCCCTGCGGGCGTTCCAGCGCCTCCGCCGAAACCGCCCCGACGCCCACTACGTCCTCGTGGGGCCGGTCTCCCCCTACTACGACCTGGAGGGCCTCCTCTCCGGCGGGCTGGGAGAAGGGGTGGCCGTTCAGGGCCGGGTGGACCTCGACACCTTCCACCGATCCATGGAGGCGGTGGACCTGGCCGTCAACCTCCGGTACCCCAGCGCCGGCGAGACCTCGGCCACCCTCCTGCGTCTCATGGCCCTGGCCCGGCCGGTCATCGTCACCGACCACGGCCCGAGCGCCGAGCTCCCGGACGACGCCTGCGTGAAGGTGGCCCCCGACGGCTTCGAAGAGCCGATTCTGGCCGAGATGTTCGAGGCCCTGGCCGCCGACGACGCGCTCCGGCGGCGGATCGGCGACAACGCCCGGGAGCATATCCGGAAGCATCACCACCCGGAGGACACGTCCCGGGGGATCCTGAGCTTCCTGACCGCCATCCGGAAGGTCGATCCGGAGCCGCCCCTTCCGGTGCCTCCCCTGGCCTCCTTCCCGCCCGAAGACGTGGCGACCCGGACGATCGCCGACATCGCCGCCGGCTGCGCCGACCTGGGAGTGGAGGAGACGGACCGGGCTCTTCTGGGCGCGGTGGCCGAAGAGCTCGAGGACCTGGGGTTCGGCCCGTGACCGAGCGTCCGGCACCGGCACTGGACTGGGTTTCGCCCCTCCCCCCCGTGCGCTCCGGTATCGCCGACTACTCCCGCGACCTGTTTCCCTGGGTAGAGCCCCACTGCGATCTCCGGGTCGTCCGCCTTCCCGGCGAGGATCCCTCCCGGGAGCTCGATCGGCGCTGGTCCCCTGTTCCCCTCTCCGCCCTGGAGCCGGACCGGCGGATTCCCCTCTACCACATGGGGAACAACCAGCATCACCTGGAGGTCTATCGCGCCGCCCGGGAGATCCCCGGGATCCTTCTGCTCCACGACTATGTCCTCCACCACTTCCACCTGGGACGGACCGTCGGCGAGGGCGATTTCGACGCCTATCTGGAACGGATGACCGCCGATCACGGCTGGATCGGCCGGGACGTGGCCCGGCCCGTCCGATGGGGAGGCTTCCACGAGGCCTCGATGTTCGCCCTCCCGGTCCACCGGCAGCTCCTCCGGCGACAGCGGGCGATCCTCGTCCACAGCCGGTGGGCCCTGGAGAGGCTCCGGGAGGAGGACCCGGACCTGGCCGTGAAAAGGGTTCCCATGGGGATCCCTCTACCGGAGATCACGAACCGGGAGGACGCCGTGGCCGAGCTCCGGAACCGCACCGGCATCCCCCGGGAGGCCCCTCTCCTGGGAAGCTTCGGATTCCAGACCAAGATCAAGCGCACGGCGTCGGCCATCGCCGCCCTCGCTCGGCCGGAGCTCCGGGGGGTCCACCTGCTGATCGTCGGCGAGGAGAATCCTTACGTGGAGCTGGACGAGGCGATCGAGGGAGCCGGGGTCGAGGGCCGGGTCCACCGCCTCGGCTACGTGGCGTTCGAGGAGCTCCAGACCGCCATGGCCGCCGTCGAGGTCTGCCTGAACCTCCGGTACCCGACGGCCGGGGAAACCTCGGCGTCCCTGCTCCGGGTCCTGGCCCAGGGACGCCCGGCCGTGGTCTCCGACCACGGACCGACGGGGGATCTTCCGAACGAGGTGGCGGTGAAGGTACCTCTCGGGGAGGACGAGATCCCCCGCCTGGCCAAGACGCTGGGGAGCCTCCTGGACGACCCGGACCGCCTCCGGTCCCTGGGCCGAGCCGCCCGGGAATACGTCGCCTCCCGACACGATCCGGCGGCCGCCGGCAAGGCCCTGGTGGAGGCCTGCGTCCGGGGGGCCGACGCCGAACCCCCCGGGAAAAAGGCCCCGGAGGTTCCGCCGCCCACCAGCTTCCTCCACCGCGACCTCCCGGGAGCCATCGAGGTTCCGGATCTCGGCGGCTGGCGGCCGGGAGAGCGGAGATCGGTCCGGATCGGGCTCCAGAACGCGGGACCGGTCCGATGGCTCGCCGCCGAACGGGGTCCCGGCGGGATCCAGATTCAGGTCCGGATCCTTTCCCACGGCCGGGACCTCCGACGGGACCGCCCCTGGATCGGCCTTCCTCGGGACCTCGACCCCGGGACTCGATGCCACCTGGAGATCCCCCTCCGTCGTCCTCCCGGCCCCTGCCGCCTGGGGATCCGCCTGATCCGGATGGGGGATCGCTCCGGGCCGGCCCTCTCCTGGCACCGGGATCTCCCGTGAGGCCGGCGGGTTCCGGCACAGTATCCGGGGTCTATACTCGCGGTACCCACTCCGCCGGGTCTCCGAAGCCATGAATCCCCCGACCATCGCCGTCGATCTCCGGGCCGCCCTGGGAACCCTCACGGGAATCGGCGTCTATACCCGGGCCCTGGCTACCGAGCTGGGTCAGCGGAGTCGAATCCGCATCCTGGGAGTGGCCCACCGAGCGCCGGACGACCCGGGGTGGCTGGCGGAGGCGGGCATCGAGTGGGAGGAACAATCGACCCCCTCCGGCGTCCTCTGGCAGCAGCTGGTTCTGCCCCGGCGTCTCCGAAGGGGTGACATCGACCTCTTCTGGTCGCCCCTCCAGACTCTCCCGGTCCTCCCCGCCCCGGTCCCCCTGGTGACCACGGTCCACGATCTCACCGCCCTCCTTCTGCCCGAGACCCACCGGCTCAAGGTCCGGTGGAGCCAGATCCCCTTCTTGAAGAAGAGCCTGGACCGGGCCCGTCGGATCGTCGCCGTCTCCGAGGCCACGGCGGAAGACCTGCGCCGGGTGTTTCCCGATTCCCGGGATCGGATCCGGGTCGTGCCGAACGGAGTGGATCCGGCCTTCCGGCCCGCCGCCCCGGAGGAGATCGAAGGCTTCCGGAAGGACCGGGACCTCCCGGAGGGCTATCTCTTCTACGCCGGGACCCTGGAGCCCCGGAAGAACGTGGCCCTCCTCCTGGACGCCTGGGAGATCCTCCGTGCGGAGGAAGAACACCCCCTTCCCCTGGTGCTGGCGGGTCCCTACGGATGGAAGAGCCGCCGGTTGGCCCGGAGGCTGGAGGAGCTCCGGCCCGAAGGGCTCCGGGTCCTGGGCCATCTTCCTCGGGAGGATCTGATCCGTTGGATGCAAGCGGCCCGGGTCTTCGTCTACCCCAGCCTCTATGAGGGCTTCGGCCTGCCCGCCGCCGAGGCCATGGCCTGCGGAGTCCCGGTCGTCGCCACCGATGCCGGCAGCCTTCCGGAGGTCGTGGACGGGGCCGGGATCCTGGTCTCTCCCGAGGATTCCCGGGCCCTGGCCGAGGCGATCCGGAGGATCCTGGATGAGCCGGAGCTGGGCCGGGACCTGGGCCGACGGGGGCGGGAGCGGGCGGCACGGTTCCGCTGGGACCGGAGCGCGGCCCGGCTGGAGGAGCTCTTCCTCTCCATCCTGGAGAACGGAGGGCCGGGCTCGTGAGCCACCGGATCGCCATCGACACCCGAAAGGTCCGGGATTTCGGGATCGGAACCTACATCCGGAACCTGGTCCAGGGCCTGGCGGAGCTGGACGACGAGAACCACTATCTGCTCCTGGTCGGCCCCGGGGGAAAGGAGGCCCTGGGCCCCCTCCCGGAGCGCTTCGAGCTCGTCCAGGAGAAAGCCCCCGTCTACAGCATCCGGGAGCTCTTGAAGCTTTCCTGGAAGCTTCGGAGCCTGGAGGCCGATCTCTACCACGCCACCCACTACGTCCTCCCGGCCGTCGTTCCCTGCCGGGCCGTGGTCACGATCCACGACATCATCCACCTCCTCTACCCCGAGTTCCTGCCCAACCGTCTCGCCTTCTTCTACGCCCAGGCCATGATTCGCCGGAGCCTGTCTCGAGGGGATCGGGTCATCACCGTCTCCCGAAACACCCGCAAGGACCTCTTGCGCTTCTTCGAAGTGGAGGAGGAGAAGATCCAGGTCGTGTACAACGGTGTCGAGGAGCAGTTTCACCGGATACTGGCCCCGGAGGACCTGGAGCGATGGGCCCAACAGCTCGAGCTCCCCAACCCCTACCTCCTCTTCGTGGGCAACCCGAAACCCCACAAAAACCTGGACGTCGTCCTCCAGGCCTACGCCAAGGCCCGGGAGATCGAGGGGTTCGATGCTCCCCTGGTCTGCGTCGGCGGCAAGTCGGAGGCGAACCTCAAGATCCGTCAGCGGGCCGAGACTCTCGGGATCTCGGAGAAGCTCAAGATGCTGGGCCACGTGGCCTCCGAGGCCCTTCCGGCGATCTACCAGGGGGCGTCCCTCTTCCTCTACCCCACCCTCTACGAGGGTTTCGGTCTCCCGGTGGTGGAGGCCATGGCCTCGGGCACCCCGGTGATCACCTCGAACACCTCCGCCCTCCAGGAGATCGGAGAGGGATACGCGGAGCTGGTGGATCCCCTGGACGTGGACGCCATGGGCCGGGCCGTGGCCCGTCTGATGGGGGATCCCGAGCGCCGGGAGGCGCTCCGAGAGAGGGGGATGAAACGGGCCCGGGATTTCAGCTGGGGCCGGACCGCCCGGGAGACCCTGGAGATCTACCGGGACGTGCTGGAAGCCTGATGCGGGTCGCCCTGGTCCACGACTGGCTCACCGGGATGCGGGGGGGCGAGAAGGTCCTGGAGGAGATCGGGGACCTGGTTCCCGAGGCGCCGATCTACTCCCTCTTCCACTTCCCGGGCTCGGTGAGCGACCGGATCGAAGCTCATCCGATCCGGACCAGCTTCCTCCAGAGGGCTCCCTTCGTTCGACGCCATTACCGCCGCTACCTGGGACTCTTCCCGGCTGCCGTCGAGAGCTTCGACCTGACGGGGTTCGACCTGGTCGTGAGCACTAGCCACTGCGTGGCGAAGGGGATCGTGCCCGGTCCGGAGGCCGTCCACCTCTGTTACTGCTTCACCCCCATGCGCTACGCCTGGGATCAGGAGCACGTCTACTTCCCCCGACGGAGGGGCCTGACAGCCAGGATTCGAGGCCTGATCCTCTCCCGGCTCCGGGTCTGGGACGTGGCGTCCAACCCCCGGGTAGACCGCTTTCTCACCACCTCCTCCTTCGTCGCCGGACGGATCCGGCGGTACTACGGACGGGAGGCCGAGGTGGTCCCTCCCCCGGTGGACACCGGGTTCTTTCATCCGGCGGAGCCGGGAGAGCGGGAGGACTACTGCCTGGCCGTGGCCGCCGCCGTCCCCTACAAACGTCTCGATCTCGCCATCCGGGCCTGCCAACGGCTCGGTCTCCAGCTCCGAATCGTGGCCACCGGTCCCGATCGGCGTCGACTGGAGGGGATCGCGGGACCCGAGACCCGATTCCTGGGACCGATCCCCCGGGACGAGCTCCGGACCCTCTACCGGAAGGCCCGGTGCTTCGTTCAGCCGGGGATCGAGGATTTCGGCATCGCCAGCGTAGAGGCACTGGCCTGCGGCACGCCGGTGGTGGCTTTGGCCCGGGGCGGGGTCCTGGACATCGTCGAGGACGGCGTACACGGCGTGCTCTACCAGGGCTTCGGCGAGGTCGAGCCCCTGGTCCGGGGAATTGACAGGTGTCGCGATCTGCGCTTTAATTCATTGGACTTGCACCGTCGTGCGTCCGAATTCTCGACCGCCGGGTTCAGGGATCGTTTCCGATCCTGCCTTCCGGGCGGGTTCGAGTCGTCGCTGGAGGATTCTCCGCCTTGATCCAAGAACGGCATCGCAAGCGGGCCGCCCTCTACCTCGCCGGGGATCTCCTGGCCACCGTGGCTGCCTTCTTCGCCGCCTGGTTCGTCCGCTTCGAGGCGGGCTGGATCCCGGTCACCAAGGGGATCCCGGAGTTCGACCGGTATCTGGTCCTCCTCCCGATCGTCCTGGTGATCTGGCCGATCGTCCTCTACTTCCACGGGCTCTACCAGGTCCGCCGGGGCCGCAGCCGGATCGACGAGATCCTCACCCTGGTGGTGGCGATCCTCCTGGCCTCGATCCTGCTTTCGAGCTTCAGCGCCTGGTACCGGCCGAGCCTGGAGCCGGGAAGCCGAGACTACTTCACCTACAGCCGCTGGTTCATGGGTCTGTTCATGGTCCTGGACCTGGTCTTCGTCAGCTTCACCCGGCTCCTGATCCGGCATTCCCTCCAGCGACGGCAGCTCAAGGGGCACAACCTCCAAAGGATCCTGGTCCTCGGGGCCGGGAGGCTCGGCAAGGAGATCGCCGGCAAGCTCCAGCTCCACCGGGAGCTGGGTTTCCGGGTGGTGGGCTTCCTCGACGACGATCCCGGCAAGGCGAGTCTGCGATACGAGGGGATCCCGGTGCTGGGGACCCTGGACGACGTGGAACGGATCGTGGAGGAGCAAGAGGTCGACACCGTGTACCTCACCCTCCCCCTGGAGGCCCACAAGAAGATGCTCCGGGCTCTCCGGGAGGTGGCCCGGGAATGCGTAGAGATCAAGATCGTCCCGGACGTCCTCCAGTACGCCACCATCAAGGCCTCCCTGGAGGACCTGGACGGAACACCGGTCATCAATCTCTCCCAGGTCCCCCTCCAGGGCTGGAACAGCCTGGTCAAGCGGGGGATCGACATCGCCGTCTCCGCCACCGGGCTCCTGATCCTGACCTTCCTGATCCCCGTGTTCCCGGCCATCGCCCTGGCCATCTGGCTCGAGGACGGGAGGCCGATCTTCTACCGCCAGGAGCGGATGGGTCTGGACGGCCAACGGTTCCAGATCTGGAAGTTCCGGTCCATGCGGACCGATGCCGAGGCCTCCACGGGCCCGGTGTGGGCGACCCGGAACGACGACCGGCGGACCCGGGTCGGGGAGATCCTCCGTCGCTACTCCCTGGACGAGCTCCCGCAGCTCTGGAACGTCCTCACCGGCGCCATGTCCCTGGTGGGTCCCCGGCCGGAGCGCCCGACCTTCGTCCGGGAGTTCAAGCACAAGATTCCCCAGTACATGCACCGGCACCGGGTCAAGGCCGGGATCACCGGCTGGGCCCAGGTCCACGGCTGGAGGGGCAACACCTCGATCAAGAAGCGCCTCCAGTACGACCTCTACTACATCGAGAACTGGTCCCTGAAGCTGGATCTGAAGATCCTCTGGATGACCCTCCGCCACGGTCTCCGGCACCGCAACGCCTACTGAGGCGTCGTCCCGGGACCCTGCGCGGCGTCCCGGGGATCGAAGCATCAGAGGTCGTCGTAGAGCTCGTCCACCTTGGCGGCGAGGATGAAGTCGTTCTCGCTCAGGCCGTCGATGGCGTGGGTCCAGATGTCGAGCTTCACCTCGCCCCAGGTGAGGTGGATCACCGGATGGTGGTCCTCCTCCTCGGCGATCTCCCCTACGCGGTTCGTGAAGTCCAGCGCCTCCTGGAAATCCTCCAGATCGAACTCTCGATGGAGATGATGGCCTTCCACCACCTCCCAGCCGTCGTCGATCTTCTCCACCATCGCGGCCACGGCGTTACCCTCCAGGGGATCCACGCCCCCCTCACACGGCACGCAGCTTCTCTCGGAAAGCTTCTCGGTCATTGGGATACCTCCGGTTGCGACAATCGTCCTTTCTCGCTCCGTCACCTTTGGAAGAAGCAAGCCCCGTACCGACCTTCCCGGAGAAGATACCCCGTCTTTCGGCCGTCCGGGTCGGATGTCAGAACCGCCCGAAGGTCACCCCGAGGCCAAGGATCTGGGTGGTGAAGATCCGGCTCTCCTTGTCGGAGTCGGCGTCCAGGTAGTTGTAGTAGAGATCCAGGGCCACCCGGTCCGTCAACCGGTAGCGGGCGTTCAGGGTCCAGTAGTCCCGGTCGTCCTCCCTCCCGAAGTTGCTGGCCAGGGGATCCCCGACCGTGTACTCCCGGGTCCGGAGCCGATATCGGAGGCTCACGTAGAGGGGTGGGACGGGAACGGAACGGAGCTTGAGCCACAGATCCTGCTGGTCGTGGTCCTCGTTGGGATCGTCCGCGTCCCGGCGGCCGACGTCCATCCCGATCTCGGGGGAGAGCTCGTATCCCCAGCCGCGGTACCGGATTGCTCCCCCCGCCGAGTACAGGTCATTGTCCTTCCCGGGCGTGAGCTCGAAGTCCTGCCGCTCCCATTCCCCGAGGAGGGTCGCCTCCCAGCCCTCGGTGACGCGGTAGCCCCAGGCCCCCTCGAATCGGAGGGTGTCCGCCTGCTCGAGCTCGTCCCCCACGTCGAAGACCGGCTGGTCCCGGGTGTGCTCCAGACCCAGAAGCCACTCCCGGCGCTCCGTCTCGGACTCCAGCCCGATGCCGGCCACCGGGCTGTCGTCCAGACCCTCTCGGTAGGCGGTGAAACCGGCGGTGGCGAAGAGGGAGGTGGTCCCTTCGGGTCGGAGACGATACGACCCCCGGACCTCTCCCCGGGCCGCCTCCACGTCCCGCTCCGGGAGATCCTCCGGGGCCTGGAAGAAATTGTCGAAATGAAAGCCCAGGAGACGGACCTGCCACTCGAGCCGGGGCTCCTCCGGTGCCTGGGCCGCCAGAGTCAGGGGAGCTGCGAGGATCAGGATCGAGCTGAGAACGAGGGATCGGCGCATCGGGTACTCCTTTGTCGGTGATCGTGGATGAATCGTCGTACGTCGGGGTGTCGTGTCAGGAGTCGTGATCCTCCCTGGGCGGCGCGAGACCCTGGCGGGGCTCCCACCGGGCCTGTCTCTCCCCCTTCAGGATCGACAGGACCCCGAGGAAGGCAGCGAGGTTGACGAGGGTGAAGTAGTAGGGAACCGAGAAGATCCTCCATCCTCCGAGCCAGCGATGGCGAAGGAGGAAGCCTGCGAGGGCCAGCAGGTAGAAGACGACCTGTCCCCCCAGGAGCCATCCGTAGAGTGCCGAAATCGGGGCCAGGACGAGATTCGTGACGAAGACCGGGACCAGGAAGAACGGCAGGAGGTGGCGGACGAGCTTGTGGGACAGGAGCTGCAGGGAGTAGAAGCCGGAGCTCCAGAGCGCCGGGCCGAGATTCCAGAGGGCCCGAACGCTGTGGTTGGTCACCCGGATCTTCCGGCGGAGCTCCTCCCGGCCCTCCGCCGGCGCCTCTTCCCAGACCACGGCCGAGGGCTCGAAGAGAAGGCGCCTCCCCTGGAGCACGATCCGGGCCGAGACGGCGATGTCGTCGGCCTGGGCCGGATCGGCGAGGGGGACGTAGAGCCGGCGCCGAACGGCGTAGAGGGCTCCGTCGGCGGCGAAGACGCTCCCCACCCGGCTCTCCCGCTCCTTGAGCCACTGATCGAAGCGCCAGTAGAGGCCTTCCCCCTCTCCCGTGGTATCTCCCTCCGGGCCGGTCCGGTACCGCTTCCGGCCGCAGACCCCGCCGACTCCGGGATCCGCGAAGGGCTCCACGAGCCGAGCCAGGGCGTCCCGCTCCAACATCGCGTTGGCATCGGTCAGGACCAGGATCTCGCCTTGGGCCGCCTCGGCGCCGAGATTCAGGGCGAAGGCCTTTCCGGCTCGCTCCCGGTGGAGCAGCCGGACGGTGTCCGGATGGATCGCGGCGAGTCGGAGGACCTCTTCGTCGGTCCCGTCCGTCGAGCCGTCGGAGACCACCAGGACCTCCAGCGACTCCCGGGGATAGCTCAGCTCCAGACAGTTCTCGATCTTGGCCCCGATCACCTCCTCCTCGTTGTACGCCGGGACGAGAACCGTCACGAGCGGTCGGACGGAGGCCCTCTCCACGGGTCGGGGTCGGATCCGGGCCAGGACCGCCATCAGGGCCGGATAGCCGAAGTAGACGTACACGCATACTCCCAGACAGAGCC
This sequence comes from Thermoanaerobaculia bacterium, assembly GCA_033722255.1. GTDB lineage: Bacteria > Acidobacteriota > Thermoanaerobaculia > Multivoradales > JAIOJS01 > JAWVZJ01. The sequence goes on from JAWVZJ010000017.1 coordinate 10,422, forward strand.
AGAACAGGATCTCCACCCCGGTCACGCCGCTCCCCCCTTCCGGCGGGAGCCAGAAATCAGGAGTTCCCGGTACCGCCGGCAGACCATCGCTCCGATCCGCTCCCAGGAGAAGCGCTCTTCGGCGATTCTCCGTCCCCGTCGACCGAGCTCCGCGGCAACTTCCGGCCGGGAGAGGAGGTTTCCGAGGGCCTCGGCCAGGGCCTCCGCATCGTCGGAGGGCACCAGCACTCCCGCCTCCCCGTGGGCCAGGGCTTCCTCCATCGCCCCCACGTCGGTGGCGACCACGGGAACTTCGAAGGCCAGGGGGACCTGGACCGCGGCGCTCTGAAACGACTCCCGGTAGGGAAAGACAGCCACGGAAACCATCTCCATCCACGGACCCACCTCCGGAGCCGGAAGATATCGAGGCAGGAAGCGGACTCGCCCGGAGAGGCCCAGTTCCTCCGTCCGGCGCCGCATCTCCGAAATATCGAAACCCGGCAGTGGATAGCCCGCCACGACCAGCCGAGCCTCGGGATGCCGGTCGGAGATGCGGGCGAAGGCCTCCAGGAGGAGATCGACTCCCTTGTAGGGTGACAGCGTCCCGAACAGCAGAATCACGGGACCGGAGCCGGGCAGGTCGTGGGACTCCCGGAGGGACGACGCCTCCAGCTCGGGGTCCCGGAGCTCCCGGAAGAGGCTCCCCTCCCCCATCGGGATCGCCCGGACCCGGTCCTCCGGTAGGCCGTAGGTGGCCAGGAAACGCTCCCGGTTGCTCTCGAAGTGCACGAACACCGTGTCGAAAAGGCGATAGATCCAGCGGTAGAGAAGCCGGATGAGCGGGCGGGAGCGGAAGGAGCCTTCCCGGACCGAGAAGGGGATCACGTTGTGACAGATGTCGGACAGCAGCGCCCTGCTCCGGCGAAGCCGGATCAGGAAGGGGAGCTCGATCCCGAACCGGAGGTCGCCCAGCTGGATCACGTCGAATCGCTGCGTCTCCAGCCAACGCACCAGCCGGACCCACTCCCGGACGTATCGGGCGCCCCGAGCCAGCCGTCTCGGGAGGGCTGAGCCTCCGGTGCCCCCCTCTTCGGTCCCGGGCTTCGGATCCCAGAGCTCCAGGAGGGGAACCAGGCGGACCGAGGGATCCGGGTCACGGATCTCCGGCCCGCGGCCGGTGACCAGGGTCACCCGGGCCCCGTCAGACGCCATGCCTCGAGCCAGCTGATAGGCGTACTGAATCAGACCTCCCCGAGCCTCCGGCTCGACCACCGCCACCCTCATGCCGCCTCCCTGCCGGCGTCGAGGATCTCTTCGTAGAGGGAGAGGAGCCGGTGTCGCCAGGCCTCGAGGCTGAACCGCTCCCGGGCCCGTTCCCGTCCCGCCTCGCCCAGTCGCCGAGCCAGCTCGGGACATTCCGACAGCCGAGCCAGGGCCTCGGCGAGCTGGTCGGGGTCCCCCGGCGACACCAGGAGACCGGTCCGTCCGTCCTCCACGATCTCGGGGATCCCCCCGGCCCGGGTGGCCACCACCGGAAGCCCCGCCGCCATGGCCTCCAGGATCGCCGTCGGGAAGGCGTCCCAGCGACTCGGAAGGACGAAGAGATCCGCCGCGGCCAGGAGGTCGGGGACATCCCTCCGAAAACCCAGGAGCCGGACCCGGTCCTCCAGACCCCGGGACCGGATCGTTTTCTCCAGATCCTCCCGGAGGGGACCCTCTCCCGCCACGGCCAGCAGCCCCTGCGTCCCCGACGATCCCTGCCGCTCCACGGCGGCCAGGAGGTCCTCCATCCCCTTCCCCTCCCGGAGGACGGTGACCGTGAGGAGAAGCAGCCGCCCCTCCGGAATCCCCAGCTCCCGGCGGACTCTTCCCCGGACCCCGGTCCCCCGGAGTCCGGAAAAGCGCTCCACCGGGACCCCGTTGTGGATCACCTCCGTCTTCCCGGAGTCGAGCCCTTCCCGGATCCAGGCCTCCCTCACCGCCCGGGACACCGCCACCGATCGCCGGGCGAGACCGTTGGTCAGCCGGACCCGGAGGATTCGGCGCATCCCCTCCCGGCTCCAGGGAGGATCCGGGGGCGGAGCGACGTGGAAGGTACACACCGTGGGGATCCGATGCAGGGCTCCCGCCACCGTGCCCCAGAGGGAGGCGTAGGCGAGATGAGCGTGGATCAGATCGATCTCCCGGTCCCGCAGAAGCTTCGTCAGTCTCCGGAAGGCCGCCACGTCCCGGAGATTGCGGGCGTCCAGCCCGACAGGAGAGAGACCCCGGCTCGCCAGCTCCTCCTCCAGGGGATTGCCCCCCAGGGATTTCAGGAACGCCACCCGGACGTCGAGACGGCCGGGCTCGAGACCCTGGACGAAGGACACCGTGGTGTTCTCCGCTCCCCCCAGGGTCAGGGAGTCCAGGAGCCAGAGGACCCGGAGCTGCCTCACGGGCTCCACCTCCGAAAACACTCGAGCCAGAAAGAGGCCGGACGATCCCTCGCCAGGCGGCTCCGGGGACCGACGCCGACCCGCCGGGCCCGCTCCAGGAGGTAGACGCCGAGGAGGGGCCGATCCAGCCCGGGCTCGACACCCAATCCCGCCAGCGTCTGCCGGACGTAGGTCCAGACCCGGGGGCCGGGAAAGGAACCCTCGCCGAACGTGCCCAGGAAGCTGTCCAGGCTCCCGGGGGATCCGCCTCCCGAGACCGACTCGCCGTAGGCGAGGGCGAAATCGAAGAGGTCGTCCAGGGGCGAGGCATTGGTGCGAAAGGCCTCCCAGTCCACCACCCCCGATACTCCACCCTCTGCGCCGAGAAGGAGATTCCGGGGCCAGGAGTCTCCGTGACGGCCGACCCGGGGGAGAGGCCGACGGTCCAGCCCGTCCCGGAGGAGTCGAAACCAGTCCGGTTCCGTGGCCGGATCGGTCCCCGGCGGCGCGAGCTCGGACCAGGAGGGCAGGCGCCACCTCCGTTCCGAGCGGGTCTCCCGCTGGAACGGAACCAGCCAGTCCACGGCGGCATCGAGGTGCCGCGTAGCGAGGCTCCCGGAGGGGCCTCTCCGCCGAAGCTCGACGTAGGCGGAGGTCCCCGGAAGGGCGGAGAGCGCCAGCACCTCGAGCTCGCCCCGTACCTCGTGGAGGAGCACCCGGGGCACCTTCTCGGCCAGGGGGGACGAGAGGCTCGACCCGAGCCATCGCACCGCCCCCGCCTCATCACCGAACGCCGTAACGTCCGCTGCGGGACAGAGTTGTAGGACCGCCGCCGGATCCGGCCCGGCTTCCGGCAGGAGGAACACCATTTCCGAGGACGGGTCGCCTCCTCGGCGCCCGGCGATCCAGGAGAGGGGGCCAGAGGCCGGCGTGGTTCTGTCCAAGAGATCGGATCGCTCCGCCAACTTCCCGAGAAGAGGAAGCTCTTCCGGGGCGGAACCGGCCGTCGACCGCGTCTGAAGGACCCAGGCCGCGGCGAGCCCCCAGGGCAAACGACGGGCCAGGTTCAGCCGGAGTCGCTCTCGGCCCCCGTGGGGCGGATAAAGGGAGTCCAGGAGGTATCGGAAGGCCGTCGGGCGCTCCAGAGAGACGGTGAAGCTCCCGAGTCGACCGACGCGTCCGAGCCGGAGCCGATTCGGAGGGCTCCCGGGCTCCGACGTGGTCGAGCCCGGACGGCGGACGACTCTCTCAACTCGCAACCCGGGCCCCCTCGGAGCTCGACGGCTCGGGCGCTCCCGCGCCCGCCTCGTCCCCCCGGATCGCCGCCGCCGCTTCGGTCCACACTCCCCGATCCACCAGAAGGAGGACCCCGACGTAGAGCACGATCCCCGTGATCACGGCGACCCCGAGCTCGAGGGCCGGATGGAGCTCGGGGATTCCCCTCTGCAGGGCCACGACCCCGGCGATCATGATCCCGGTGGCCACCACCGCGGGGATCGGCTTCCGGGCCACCCGGTGCCAGGAGAGCTCCAGGAGGCGAGAGACCACGGTCAGGTTCAGGAGGACCGTCGCCACCGTCACGCCGGCCAGGGTCCAGGCCACGGCCACCGCGCCCAGGGGACCGGCGAGGATCAGGGCCGGAACCAGGACCAGGGCCTTCAGGACTCCCAGGCCCGCCAGGAGGCCCGGACGGCCGGTGGCCTTGAGCACGTCACCCGAATGCGAGCCGAGGGATCGGATGCCGGTATACACCGCCAGGGCCTGGAGGATCGCCGCCGCCGGCCGCCAGGTCTCGCCGAAAAAGGTCACCACCAGAGGCTCGGCCACCAGGAAGAGACCCGCCGCCGCGGGGAGTGTCAGGAGAGGAATCCACCGCATGGCGGCGAGAAAACCGGCTCCCAGGTCGGCGCCCGACCGGTGGAGCCGGGAGAAGGCCGGGAACAGCACGTGACCCAGGACCCAGACGGCCAGGGTCACGGTCATCTCCGGGACCCGGGAGGCCACCTGGTAGAGACCCAGGGCCGTCGCCCCGGCCATCCGGCCCACGACGACCAAGTCGGCGTGGTGCACCACCGCCGCCAGGACGTTGACGGCCACGATCCCCTTCCCGAACCGGAGGAGCGGCACCATCTGTCCCCGGGCCAAGCTCCAGCGAGGCCTCCAGGGGACGACCAGCCAGAGGGCCGCGCTCCAGACCGCCACCCCCAGGAGCTGGGCCCAGACGAGGCTCCAGACCCCGAGCCCCCGGGCGGCCAGGACCACGGCCAGCACCGCCTTTCCCACCGCCAGGCCCACCTCGGGGACGAGCCGGGCCTTGAATCGCATCTCCTTCCGGCAGAGGGCGTCGTGAGTGTTCCCCAGGGCCTTGATCAGGAAGCTGATGGAGAGGATCCGGATCACCGGCTCGCCGGCGGGATTCTGGAAGAAACCGGCCACCGCCGGCGCCGCCAGCTGGGCCAGGGTGAACCAGACGAGCCCCATTCCCAGATTGATCAGGAAGGTCCCCTGCGCCGCCGCCTCCGCCTTTCGAGGGGTGTAGATCAGCGCCGCCCCGGTCCCCAGATCGCCCACCGTCTCCACATAGGTGATGAAGACCAGACCGAAGGCGAAGAGTCCGAACTGGGCCGGATCGAGTCTCCGGGTGAGGAACATCAGAGCCGCGAGCCAGGAGAGCTTCGCCGCCATCGTGCCCAGGAACGCCCAGAAGACGCCCCAGACTGCGTCTCGGGTCACGGAACCTCTGGCCGCCGCGTTTTCTCCCGCCGAGTCCGGGGCGAGGGGTTCGGAACCGTCCGTCACGATGAGTCTCCCTCGATTGCCCCCAGGAGCCTCCTGCGCCGCCAGGAGCTCGGCCAGGGGAGACCCGACCGCCAGCCTCCGGCCGCGAGGACGAAAAGGGCCTCCGCCGCCCGGAAGAGATCGAGGCCCGCCTCGAGGTCCCGTCCGAACCCCTCCAGAAATCCCCGTCGGAGACGCCGGAACCGGCTTCCCAGCGGGGGCGGAAAGAAGAGCTCGGATTGCATCAGGAAGGAGGCCGGATCCTCCCAGGGAGAGCCGGCGCCGAATCCCTCGAAATCCAGGACTCCGACCTCTGCGTCCGCCCCCCTTCTCGTCACCATGAGATTCCCGGGCCAGAAGTCGCCGTGACGGGCCACGAGGGGCCCGATCTCGAGCATCTCCGCTCCGCGGCCCAACCACCCGTCGGCTGACGCTCGGCCGCGAGGGGTCAGCCAGCCCCGGTCGCTCGCCTCCCGAATCGCCTCCTCCACCCGGATCCTCCAGGCCTCCGACGGCTCGTGGGTCGGAGAGGGCGGGGAGACTCGGTCCTGGAATGTTCGGAGCCAGGCTCCGGCGCGCCTTCCGACTTCCTCCATCTCCTCCAGGGCTCCCAGACTCGGGCGGAGCCTCCAGCGCCGGAAGAGGCGGTCCAGAGGATCCCCCGGAATCCTCTCCAGAAGGAGCAGGCCCCGCTCCTCCTCCGCCCGGAGAACCCCCGGGGCTCCCAGGGGTAACCCCCGGAAGCGGAGTCCTTCGAGCTCCCGCAGGACGCTCGACTCCCGGTGGGCCCGGACCGGAGGCGGAGCGGACTCCCCCGGTCGGCTGCGATGCTCCTTCAGGATCGCCCGCCGAGATCCGTCGGAAGCCGCTAGAAGGACTTCGAACACCCGGGCGTCCGGGCCCTCGTGGATCGCCTCCACGCCGATCCGCTCCCCCTCCCGGATCAGGGGCTCGATCCGCTCCCGATCCTCCCGCCTCTCCGACGGATTGTCCCGATCCAGGAGTCGCAGAACCCCCGCCGCCGTGTCCCCGAGACGGAAGCTCTCCAGGATCCGGTCCCGGGCCCCTCGACCGAGCCGACGGGCCTTCTCCGGATCCTCCAGGAGCTCCTGGATCCGGTCGGCCAGGGCCTCCGGATCTCCGGGAGGGAAGAGGAGCCCCGACGTGCCATCCTCCACGAGCTCGGGAATCCCGGAGAAAGCCGGAGCGACGACGGCCCGCTCCGCCGCGGAGGCCTCCATCAGGACCACGGGAAGACCTTCCATCTGCCCGTCCTCGGCGACCACGCTGGGAAGCGCTACTACCCTGGCCTCGGCCATCAGGTCGGCCACCTCCTCCTGGGTCCGCGCCCCGAGGAGCTCGACCCGCTCTCCGAGGCCCTCTTCTCGGATCGTCTCCTCGAGCACGCGGCGCTCCGGTCCCTCTCCCACGACCCGGCAGCGGAGCTCCACGCCCCGACCCCGAAGGATCCGACAGGCCTCCAGGAGAACCGGGATGCCCTTGTACGGCTTCAGCGCCGCCACGCAGAGGACGACCGGGGGTTCTCCGGACGGAGGTTCCACGAAGGGGGCCTCCGGGGCACGATACCGGTCCACATCGATCCCCATCGGCACGACCTCGATCCCGGTCTCCACCCCGGGGAACCGCTCCCGGAGCCACCGCCGGTTGAACTCGGAGATCGTTCGCACGAAGCGGGCGGACCGGAGCTTCTCCTCCAGGAAGGTCGAGTCCACGAAGAGATCGTGGGCGTGGGCGGTGAAGCTGAACTCGAGATCGGAGAGCCGGCTCGCGATCCAGGCCACGGTGGCCGGATGGGTGGCGAAGTGGGCGTGAAGGTGGGTGACCCTGTCCCGGGGAAGCCTTTCCGCCAGGTCGACGGCCTTGGGAAAGAGCAGCAGAGAGCGGGCCAGGAACCCCGGACTCGGGAGGTTGCCCCGGATCAGCCGCGCCAAGGTTCCGAGGTAGGCCGCCGGATCCCGCCGTAGCGCCCGGAGGTTGGCACCGAGGATCGAGGGAGAGAAGAACGGGCTGTACCGGGCCCGGTCCACCCATGGTCGGGCCTCGGGATGGACCACCGGGGGATTCTCCCGGATCAGCGGGACCAGCACCACCGGCTGTCCCCGGCGTTCCAGCTCGTCGATCTCCCGGAGGATGAAGGTCTCCGTGACCAGCGGGAAGCGCGATACCACGACCGCCACCGGCCGACGGATCCGCCGAGGTTCCCTCCCGGTCTCCAGAGCCGGGGCGGAGCTCATCCGGGGACCCCCGCCGACTCGCCACCGGGAAGGGTACCGCCCCGATCGAAATCCTGCCCACTCGCCGTCAGGTCCCAGGCCGCGGCCAGGGCCAGGAGGATCCAGAGGTACCGCTGGAAGTGCCCGTGGAGGAAGAGGCTGGTGATCAGATACCCGACGAGGGCGATGGCCACTCCGGCTCCCAGATCCGCCATGAGCTCGTCGCCCTCCTCCCGGAATCGCGTCCAGGCCCGGGCCAGGGAGCCGAAGGCCGCCAGGAGGACCGCGCCGAAGAGAGTCAGGCCCACCGCACCCGTCTCCGCCGCCACCTCCAGGTAAAGATTGTGGGGATACTGGGGCTCCCCCGGCTCGTCGTAGAGGGGCGCGACCGAACCCACTCGGGCCCC
>JAWVZJ010000018.1:0-18093 GCA_033722255.1 Thermoanaerobaculia bacterium
AAGAGCTCGTACTCCTCCTCCAGGAGGCGGCCCTGCTGGTCCTCCGTCCGGTCGATGTCGCCACCGAAGCGAATCCGGTTGTACCAGTCGCCGCTCTCGCCGTGCCAGATCCTCTCCAGTCCGCCGACGGCGGTCCGGTATCCCACCCGGGGCATGAACCCCATGTCCGCCCGGAAGTCGTCACCGAGGTCCTCGTACCCCAGCTTCCAGAACCAACTCCGGGCCTCGTGGCGGTACTGCAGGGTGTAGGCGTCGTCTTCGAGGGTCCCCTCCGGCTGATCGAAGGCTTCGGTGACGGATGCCGGATACCGGGTCTCGCTGGTCAGGAGCTGGAGGATGAGCTCGTCGGTGTCGGTGAATCGGTAGAGGCCGTCGAGCCCAGTTACCCGGTTGTGGTAGTCGCCGCCCTCCCGGTTCGTGAACAGGCCTCCCAGCGCCGAGCTCGATCCGAGATCCCGGCGATACCGGATCACCGTGTCCTGGGTCTCCAGGTCCAGGGAGGTCCCGGAGGAGCCCTGGTTTCCGGGGAAGATCAGGTTCGTGATCTCGTCCTCGGCCACGAAGACGCCGACGCCGTTCCGTCCCTCCTTTCCCGTGGCCTTCAGACCCCAGGCCGGGTCGGCCACGGTTCGGGTGAAGACGGCGTCGAACGGCGTGTCGAAGAAATCGGCGCCCTCCAGGAAGAAGGGGCGCTTCTCGGGAAAGAAGAGGGCGAACTGCTGGTTGATCCCGAGCTGGCCGGCGTCGGCCTCGACCTGGGAGAAGTCCGGATTCACGGTTCCGGCCAGGGTCAGATTGGGAGTGATACCCCAGCTGGCGGTGAGCCCGAGCTCGGAGTCGAGATCCCCCTCCTCGAGGGAACCACCGGGGAAGTCCCGTCGCTGATCCGTTCGCCCGGCGGTGAGGGAGGGGACCATCTCGATGTTGCGTCCGGGAGTGATCCCCTCGAACCCCCGGAACTTCTCGAGCTGGCATAAGTAGCAGTTGAGGTCCCGGTCCAGGGGGGCGATGCTGATTCGGACCCGGTCCTTCCGGGGATAGAAGCGGAGGGCGTCGATTCCCCAGACCAGAGAGCCCGAGCTCCGGGGGAAGCTCAGAGATCGGAAGGGAATCGCCATCTCCACCACGTATCCGAAGTCGGTGATCTCCCCGGCCGCCTCCCAGATCGCGTCCCAGGAGGCATCTTCCTTCTGGTTGACGTCGTCCTGGAAGAGGTCCATCTGGGCCCCATGGGGATTGGCGAAGAACTCGAAGGCCCTCCGCTCGTCGTTGAAGGTATCCAGCACGACCCCCACGAAGTCGTCCTGCCAGGCATTGTCCCGGTCCGTGAGGCGCGCCCGGATCCGCTCCGGCTCCGGATCGAGGGCCCGGAAGGCCACGTAGAGGTGATCCTGGTCGTGGGCGAGGTGGACCTCGGTCTCCACCGGGGCCTCGACGTTCTCCCCCGGTCTCGTCTCGTACTCCAGGGAGCGGACCAGAGCCTCGTCCCACGCCTTCTCCTCCAGGAGCCCGTCGATCCGGATCGGAGTGCGGATCTCCGGGATCTCGGGTTCGGTGGGGGGCTCCCGATCCTGCGCGGCGGCCGGACAGAGAGTGACGAGAGAGAGGAGAAGGGCAATGAGCGGGTTCGCCGCCCTCTGTGCGTTATCCATCGTTTCGCTCCACCTTCGCATCGGATGTCGGGGCTCCGTGTCCAGGTACCGGCCGGATCCACCGCGGTTACATGTCGTGTACGGAGGGGCCGGAGAAAGGTTGCGAATTTCTTCGCAGACCCCGTCGGGATCCGCCGAGACCCCTCGACCGGACGAGACGGACCGGGAGCTCCCCGTGGTAGCATCGCCGCCTGATCCGGCTCGTTCGAGCCGCCCTCACAGCCACCCAACCCACCTCGGGAGGAAGGATGAGCTTCACGCGGGACGACATTCTCCGGGACTACCGGATCGGCTATCGGAGTCGTCAGGCGAGCTTGATCGGACGCAGCGAGGTGTTCACGGGGAAGGCGAAGTTCGGAATCTTCGGAGACGGCAAGGAGGTTCCCCAGCTCGCCATGGCCCGAGCTTTCCGGAAGGGCGACTTCCGGGCCGGCTACTACCGGGATCAGACCTTCATGCTCGCCGTCGGGGCCCTCTCCCTGGAGGAGTTCTTCGCCCAGCTCTACGCGGATCCGGACGCGGACCGGGACCCGGCGTCCGCCGGCCGGCAGATGAACGCCCACTTCGCCACCCACCTGGTAGACCTCGAAGGCTCCTGGCTGGACCAGGTGGAGCGGCTGAACTCCTCTGCGGATCTCTCTCCCACCGGGAGCCAGATGCCCCGGCTGGTCGGTCTCGCCTACGCCTCGAAGCTGTACCGCGAGCTGCCGGAGCTCCGGGAGGGCTTCGAGAAGTTTTCCCGGGACGGGGAGGAGATCGCTTTCGGAACGATTGGCAACGCCAGCACCGCGGAGGGTCTGTTCTGGGAAGCGGTGAACGCGGTGGGGGTGCTCCAGGCCCCGATGTTGCTGTCGATCTGGGACGACGACTACGGGATCTCGGTGCCCAACGAGTACCAGATCACCAAGGAGGACCTCTCGGCCATCCTCTCCGGCTTCGTCCGGGGGTCGAGAAAGCAGGAGGGCTACGATCTGTACACGGTGGAGGGTTGGGACTACCCCTCCCTGGTGGAGACCTACTTGAACGCCGCCGAGATCGTGCGGATGGAGCACGTGCCGGCGATCATCCACGTGGTCGAGCTGACGCAGCCCCAGGGTCATTCGACCTCCGGAAGCCACGAGCGCTACAAGTCCGACGAGCGCCTGGCCTGGGAGGAGGAGCACGATTGTCTCCGCCGGATGCGGGAGTGGATGCTCTCCGAGGAGGTGGTGGGCGAGGAGGAGCTCGACACCATGGAGAAGGAGGACCGGGAGCAGGTTCGATCCGCCCAGCAGGCGGCCTGGGAGGCGTTCCAGAATCCGATCCGGGAGGAGCGAGCCCGGGTCCTCGAGGATCTCCAGGTCCTGGAGCGGGACTCCGGCCACTCCGAGGAGATCGCCGAGATCCGGAAGCGGCTGGAGCGGAAACAGCCGATCCTCCGGCGGGATCTCCACGGGGCGCTCCACGAGGCCCTGGTGATCACCCGGTACGAATCCCTGTCCGCCGCCGAACGGCTGGTGGACTGGAGGGAGAGCCAGCGGGAGGCGATCGACGACCGGTACCACAGCCATCTGACGTCGGAGACGCCCCGGGCGGCCACCAACCTCGCTGCCGTGGAACCCCGGTACGGAGAGGATCCGGAAGAGGTCAACGGCTTCGACCTCCTGAACGCCTGCTTCGACGAGGCCCTGGACCGGATCCCGAACCTGGTCGCCTTCGGGGAGGACGTGGGTGAGCTCGGCGACGTCAACCAGGGCTTTGCCGGCCTCCAGGAGAAGTACGGGGAGCTCCGGGTCTCGGATACGGGAATCCGGGAGGCCACCATCGTGGGCCAGGCGATCGGCATGGCCATGAGGGGTCTGCGGCCCCTGGCCGAGATCCAGTATCTCGACTACATTCTCTACGCTCTCCAGATCCTCTCGGACGACGTGGCCACCCTCCGGTATCGGACCAAAGGTCGTCAGCGGGTCCCGATCCTCGTCAGGACCCGGGGTCACCGGCTGGAGGGGATCTGGCACTCCGGATCCCTGATGGCCGGGATCCTCCACCTGGTCCGTGGCATCCACGTCTGCGTCCCCCGGGACATGACCCGGGCCGCGGGCTTCTACAACCTCCTCCTCCAGAGCGATGATCCGGCCATCGTGGTGGAGGTCCTGAACGGGTACCGGGTGAAGGAGCCGATGCCGGAGAACATCGGGGAGCTGACCATCCCTCTGGGGAGGCCGGAGGTGTTGCGGGAGGGATCCGACGTCACCGTGGTCACCTACGGAGCCATGTGCCGAATCGCGGCGGAGGCCTGCGAGCTGCTGGCCCGGACGGGGATCGAGGTGGAGCTGATCGACGTGCAGACCCTGTTGCCGTTCGACACCGAGGCCCGCATCGCCGAGAGCGTGAAGAAGACCGGCCGGGTCCTCTTCACCGACGAGGACGTACCCGGGGGAACCACCGCGTACATGATGCGCCAGGTGATCGAGGAGCAGGGCGCGTTCTGGTACCTCCAGGCGGAGCCCAGGACGCTTCCCGCCGCCGCCCACCGCCCGGCTTATGGCTCCGACGGAGACTACTTCTCCAAGCCGAACCGGGAGGACGTCTTCGACGCCGTGTACCGGTTGAAGCACGAGGACGATCCGGAGCGGTATCCGCTCTTCTATCGTTGACTCCGGCTCCTTCCGGCGGGAAGCGCCGGGGATCTGCTCGAATCCCGGAGGCTTCCCCCTGCCCTTGCGCCGCGGCCCGTCGATCTCCTATCCTACGGCGACGAATCTCGGGCCGTCCTGACACCACCCACGACGCTCTCCCCGGATCCCGGGGCCACCGAGGGGAGACGCGAGGCAAACTGAACAGCGGAGAGCCAGAGCCATGACCGACGAGCGCGATCGAACCGAGCCCGATGCCGAGGTGGTGGACGAAGCGTCGATGACGGCGGACGTTCCCCCCGCCCAGCCCCGGGGAGACACCTGGTTCGGGCATCCCCGGGGCCTGTCCACCCTCTTCTTCACCGAGATGTGGGAGCGGTTCAGCTACTACGGAATGCGGGCCCTCCTCGTGCTCTTCATGACCACACCGTTGGCCGTGGCGAACCCCGGTCTGGGGTACGGAGAGGGCCGGGCCGGCGCCGTCTACGGCCTCTACACGGCCATGGTGTACCTCCTGGCCCTTCCCGGAGGCTGGGTCGCCGACAAGCTCTGGGGCCAGCGCAAGGCCGTGTTCGTCGGAGGCTGCATCATCGCCGCCGGGCACTTCAGCATGGCGGGTCCCCTGGTGGGCCTCCCGGAGCAGGCGTTCTTCTTCCTCGGCCTGATCCTGATCGTCATCGGAACCGGGCTGCTCAAGCCCAATGTCAGCAGCATGGTCGGCGACCTCTACCCCCGGCCCGAGCACCACGCCGGCGAGTCTCCCGAGGAGGCGGACTACGCGGAGCAGTGGGGTGCTCGACGGGACGCCGGTTTCACGATCTTCTACATGGGGATCAACGTGGGAGCGATTCTGGGGCCGTTCATCTGTGGGACCCTGGGAGAGAAGATCAACTGGCACTGGGGTTTCTCCGCCGCCGGGTTCGGGATGGTCCTGGGACTGATCCAGTACAAGGTCGGGGATCGACACCTGAAGAAGGCCGGGCTGCTCAAGACCGGGGAGGGACCGGCCATCCTCTCCCGGCGGGCCCGGAATTTCTACCTCAGCTCCGCCGTGGTCGCCGGGCTGGCGGCGCTCCTGGTCTATCTCTCGGTGACCGAGGCGATCGCCCTCACCCTGGAGCAGTTCGCCCAGGGCCTCGGATACGGGATCGTGGCTCTCACCGTCCTCTACTTCGTCTACCTCTTCGTGGCCGGCGGCTACGGCACCGAGGCCAAGAAACGCCTCCTGGTGATCTTCTGGCTCTTCCTCCTGGCCGCCGTCTTCTGGTCCGGTTTCGAGCAGGCCGGCTCGTCGATGAACCTCTTCGGCCGGGATCTTACCGATCGGGTGTTCTGGGGCTGGGAGATGCCCGCGACGTGGCTCCAGAACGTGAACCCGTTCTTCATCGTCATCTTCGCCCCGGTCTTCGGCTGGCTGTGGACGGCCCTGGCCCGACGGCACGCCAATCCGAGCATTCCCGTCAAGTTCGCCCTCGGGCTGCTGGGTCTGGCCGCCGGCTTCTTCGTCATCTCCTGGGGAGCGGCCCAGGCCACGGCCGAAAACCCCGTGGGGGTCCACTGGCTGATCGTCACCTACTTCCTCCACACCTGCGGTGAGCTCTGCCTCTCCCCGGTGGGTCTGTCTTCGATCACGAAGCTGGCGCCGGAGGACCGGGTGAGTCAGATGATGGGGATCTGGTTCGTGGCCGCGGCCCTGGGGAACCTGTTCGCGGGCCTGGTGGCCGGTCGACTGGAGACCCTGGCGCCCTCGGCCCTCTTCTGGAGCGTTGCCGTGACCATCGGGGGCGTGGGCGTCCTGGCGCTCATCGCCAGCCCCTTCGTCCAGCGCCTGGTCGGAGAGATCGAGTAGCGCGACCGGGGGATCGGGCGCCAGGCTCAGCCGTCGGAGCGGGCCTCGGCCTCTTCCGGGGCCTCCCCGGCCCCCTCCGCCAGGCGGTCTTCCTCGTCCACGGACAGACGTCGGCTCAGGAGGTTCCGGGCCCGGTCGAACTGCTCCAGAGCGACCTGGATCTGGTGGTCGCCTTCGATCAAGGCCTGGTACCAGGCGTCGTTGTCGAAGGTGGAGTTGAAGACCTCGGCCCGGATCCGATTGAGGGCCGTCTGGGCTGTGTCCGGATCGGAGAACGCCTCCCGAATCTCGTCGGCTTCCCCGAGATCCTCCGTCGCCAGCCACTCCTGGAACTCCCGCAAGACGTCCTCGGCGGGCCTCCAGGAGAGACTCTCGATATCGTGGCTGTCCGCGTAGCGGACGCCGAAGTGGAAGAAGGCGTTGTTCAACCGGAGGAACTGGAGGAGCTCCGGCTCGGTCTCCGCCTCCACCAGGACGTCGGGGGTGATACCTCCGCCGCCGTAGACGACGCGCCCGAGGTCGGTTCGGTAGGTGGGATCTCCCTCTCCCGGTTCCGGAGGATCCGGGGACTGGAGCCCCGTCTCCGGCCCCTGTCCATTCTCCGAGGGCACATTATTCCGGGCGTAGTAGTCGTAGAGGGAGGAGTAGTCCCGCTGGATCAGCCGACCCGAAGGGGTGTAGTACTTGGCGGTCGTCAGGGCGAGGGCGCTGCCGTAGGAGAGGCCGTACACGGTCTGCACCAGGCCCTTCCCCCAGGTGGTGTCTCCCACGATGATTCCCACGTCGTGGTCCTGGATGGCGCCGGACAGGATCTCGGAGGCGGATGCGGAGCCGCTGTTGACGAGGACCACCAGGGGCATGTCCAGGGGTTCGTGATCCCCCTCGGCGAAGTACTTCTCGTCGGAGCCCCGGACCCGACCCCGGGTCTCGACGATCAGGGTGTCCCGGGGGACGAACTGGTCCGCGACCTCGATCGCCTGGTCGAGGAGGCCCCCGCCGTTGTTCCGGAGGTCCAGGAGCAGTCGCTCCATTCCCTGTTCCTTCAGATGCTCCAGGGCCTCTGCCACCTCCTCGCCGGTGGAGCGGGAGAACTCGGTGATGCGGAGATACCCCGTCTCTCCGTCCTCCATCATGTGGACGTAGCGGACGGTGGTCCGGGGGATCTCGGCCCGGGTGATAGTGATGTCCATGGGATTGCTGACCCCGGGCCGGACGATGGTGATCGTCACCTGGGTGTCCTTCGGACCCTTGAGCTTGCTCACGGCCTCGTCCAGCGTCATGTCGTCCGTGGGCTCGTCCTCGATGGCGATGATCATGTCTCCGGCCCGGAGGCCCATCCGACTGGCGGGAGTGCCCTCCAGGGGCGCGATCACCGTCAGCTGCTCGTCCCGCATCCCGACCAGGATCCCCAGCCCGTAGAAGCTCCCCTTTTGCCGCTCCCGCATGGTGTCGTAGGCGTCGGGGGAGAGGAAGTTGGAGTGGGGATCGAGCTGCCGGAGCATGCCCTGGATCGAGGAGAAGACGAGATCCCGATAGTGGATCTCACTCCCGTACCTCTCGTGGGCGACCTCGAGGATCTCGGTGTACTGCCGGAGGTTGTCCCGGGTCTCGCGGGTGAGGGCCAGGAGACGGTCTCCCCAGACCAGGCCCACCGCGAAGACGAGGAGACAGACGGACGAGGCAGCGATGCGCCAGGACTTTCGCATGATCTTCACGATACCACTACGGAACCGGGGTCGGAGACGGCCAGCACGGGGAGTGAGTCGTCGGCAGGCTGTTCCCGGCCGAGTCGGAATTCCACTTCGATCCCGGGGCTACGACAGTAGGGAGGGATCTCCGGACCGGACCCACGCGGACCTCGGCTTCCGGGTACCTCACGCCTCCGCCGACTCCGGGTCCGGCTCCTCGAGCTCCTCCCGCTTTCTGCCGAAGACCGCCGCCACTCCGATGCCGAGGAGATAGAGGGCGATGGTGGGGAGGGCGAAGAGCATGAGATTGAAGACGTCCGGGGTCGGTGTGATGAGGGCGGCCACGATGAAGATGATCAGTACCGCCCACCGGAAGTGGCGTAGCAGGAATCGCGGAGTGACCAACCCGACCTGGGCCAGGAAAAAGATCACCACCGGCAGCTCGAACATCAGGGCGAGCCCGATCATGACCGTCATCAGGAACTGGAGATAACTGGGCCCCGTGATGGAGGCGGTGAACTCGGTCCCGACGCCGAGGAGGAATTCCACCGCGAAGGGGAAAGCCACGTAGTAGGCGAACGCTCCTCCGGACAAGAAGAGGAGCGAACCGAAGAAGATGAACCCGAGGGCCCAGCGCTGCTCCTTCCGGTAGAGTCCCGGGGCCACGAACTTCCAGACGTGGTAGAGGATGATCGGGGTGCAGAGGAAGAGGGAGGCCAGGAAGGCGACTTTGAGGTAGAGGAAGAAGGCGTCGGTGACCTTCAGCATCACCAACTTCTGTCCCTCGGGGAGGTACCGGTAGATGGGACGGCTCAGGAACTGGAAGATCGGCCGGGCGAAGGCCCAGGAAACACAGAAGCCCACCAACAGAGTTCCGAGGATGTAGAACAACCGGCGCCGGAGCTCCTCCAGGTGCTCCAGCAGGCTCATGGTCGGAAGCTCCTCGTCACCACCAGATTCCGGCGGCTCCGCCGGGGGAGGCTGCCGGGCGACGGCCTCCGGGTCCGGGCGGGGGACGACGTCGCTCATGAAGCCGAGGAGGTTTCGGCGCCGGCCGGCGAGCTCCGGGCCGGCTCCTCGGACCCGGAGTCGTCCTGTTCGCCGACCGGGGAGTCCTCCTCGCCTTCCGTTCTGGCCGCCGATGGGGTACCGGTGCTCTCGGGCCCGTTCTCTTCGGTTCCCGGGGCCCCCGGAGCGCCGGCTCCGACGGTTCCGACGGCCTGCTGGCGTTCCGCTTCCCGATCCACCTCGTCCAGGTCCAGATTGATACTCCTCTGGAGATCGGTCGTGGCCCGACGGAACTCTCCCAGGGCCTTGCCCAGCGTCCGCCCGAGCTGCGGGAGTCGTTTCGGCCCGAAGATGAGGAGGGCCAGCAGCAGGATGAAGATCATCTCGGGTGCGCCGAGGTTGAACATAGATCGATGATACCTCGGCCCCACGGGACCGGCGCGTTACAATTCCCGGGCCGTGAGTCGCCGTTCCCCTCGTGCCGTCGCCGAAGAGGTCCTCTCCATCGAGGCCCGGGCGATCCAGGACGTCGTTCCCCAGCTCGACGACGATTTCGACCGGGCGGTCGATCTCCTCCGTCGATGTAAGGGACGGATCGTGTGTACGGGGATGGGGAAGAGCGGGCTGGTCCTCCAGAAGGTGGCGGCGACTCTGGCTTCCACGGGCAGTCCGGCCCTGTTCCTCCATCCGGCGGAGGCGACCCATGGCGATTTGGGGATGATCGTTGAAGGGGACGTCGTCCTGGCGGCTTCGAACTCCGGGACCACGGAGGAGCTCGTCCGTCTGGTGGAGACCCTGAAGCGCCTGGCCGTACCGCTGGTGGTGATCACGGGCAAACCCGACAGCCCCCTGGGACGCCTGGCGGACCTCTGTCTGTCGGTGGAGATCCGTCAGGAGGCCTGTCCCCTCAACCTGGCACCTACGGCTTCGACGACGGCGACTCTCGCCCTGGCGGACGCCCTGGCCATGGCGATCATGGAAGCCCGGGGATTCACCCCGGACGACTTCGCGCGGCTCCACCCCGGCGGTCAGCTCGGGAAGCGTCTCCTCCGGGTGGAGGAGCTGATGCACACCGGGGACCAGGTCCCCTCCGTGACCGAGAGCTCCCTCATGAGGGACGCCATCTACGAGATGTCCCGGAAGGGATTGGGAATCACGGCCGTCACCGACGAGGAGAGCCGCCTCCGGGGCGTCATCTCCGACGGCGACCTCCGACGACTCCTGGAGCGGCACGACGATCTTCTGACCCGCCGAGCCGGGGATTGCATGCACGAGGATCCCTGGACCATCGAGGCGGACGAGCTGGCCTCGGCGGCATTGAAGAAGATGGAGGACCATCGGATCACTTCTCTCTTCATCACCGGGGATGAGGAGAAGCTCCGAGGGATCGTCCACATTCACGACCTCTGGCGTCTGGAGCTGTTTTGAGGCTGGCCTACAGGGAGCTCCGACACCGAGCCGCCGAGATCCGATTCCTCCTCCTGGACGTGGACGGGACCCTGACCCCGGGAACCGTCCTGTACACCGGGGAGGAGAGGTCCACCCTGCCCTTCGAGATCAAGGACGGCCTCGGGATCCAGTGTGCCCGTCGGTCGGGGATCCGGGTCGGGATCCTCTCCGGGCGGGGAGGGGCCGCCCTCGAACGCCGGGCCTCGGAGCTGGGAATCGATCCCGTGGTGACGAACCGGAGCGACAAGGCTCGGGCCTTCGAGGAGCTCCTCGACTCCCTCGATCTCCGGGCCCGGGAGGTCGCCTACGTCGGCGACGATCTGACCGATCTTCCGATCCTCGACCGCTGCGGCCTGGGGTTCGCTCCCCGGGACGGTGCCAAAGAGGTCCGACGGACGGCTCACCGGGTGCTTTCCCGCGGAGGTGGGAAGGGCTGTGTCCGGGAGGCGATCGAGATCCTGCTCCGGGCCAGAGAGCAGTGGGCCGAACGGGTGTCCGAGTACAGGGAGACATGACGGGACGCGATCGTTTCCGCCGGATCCGGGGCACGGCCATGGGGGCGGTGCTCGAGCTCCTGGCCTGGTTCCTGGGAGGGGTCTCCTGGTCCCGGGCCCAGTGGCTGGGCCGGATCCTCGGTCGGCTCGGTTGGCGGTGGACCTCCCGGGAGCGGGGCCGGACGCGGCGTCATCTCGCCTTGGCCTGGCCGGACCGAGAGCGGGCCTGGAGAGAACGGATCGCCCGGGGTTGCTTCGAGCACCTCGGGATGCTTCTGACCGAGTGCCTCTGGCTTTCCCGGCGAGATTGCCGGGCAGTGGAGGAGGTGACCCAGGTCCGGGGATGGGAGGAGGTGGAGCGAGCCCGGTCCACCGGCAAGCCGATCCTCGTCCTCACCGGCCACTGCGGGAATTGGGAGCTCCTGGCCGCCGTGATCAGCTGCCGGGGTCTCCCCCTCACCGTGATGGCCCGACGGCTCGACGATCCCTCCATGAACCGGAGGGCCCTGGAGCTCCGGTCTCACTTCGGCACCGAGACCATCGAGCGGGGAACGCCCGGGGCGGCCCGGAAGCTCCTGAAGACCCTCCGGGCCGGCGGTGCCCTGGGAATGCTTATCGATCAGGATACCGAGGTGGACGGAGTCTGGGTGCCGTTCTTCGGCCGGCTCGCCTACACCCCGGCGGGAGCCGCTTCCCTGGCCCTTCGGCGGGATGCCGTGGTCCTGCCCTTTTTCATCGAACGGAAGGCGGAGGGGGATCACCTGGTGACGGTTCACCCTCCCCTCGAGCTTCCGGAGGATTGTGAGGAGGCGACGGCGTTGATGACCCGCCGAATCGAGGCTCAGGTCCGCCGTTGCCCCGAGCAGTGGGTGTGGATGCACCGGCGATGGCGACGACGGCCGGAAGACGAGGACCAACCGAGCCCCGAGCCGGGCGCCGCCCGAGACGAGGAGCAGCGAGTCCGGAACCGGGAGAGCGCCACGGTCTGAGCCGCACCCCGTACGGCGAATCCCAGTGGGCATGTCGGGCTGCTAGACTTCCTCCAGACGTTCTGTTTCCGATCTTCTGGCCTGAAGGACAGCGATGACGACGAAGACTCCCGAGATCTCCGGCTCCGCTGGAACGGCGGCACAGGAGCCCCTCCACGACGTGGTGATACGGTTCGCCGGGGACAGCGGCGACGGCATGCAGCTGACAGGAGCCCAGTTCACCAGCACCTCGGCCCTGGTCGGGAACGATCTGTCCACCCTGCCGGACTTCCCGGCGGAGATCCGGGCCCCGGCAGGCACCCTTCCCGGGGTGTCGGCGTTCCAGGTCCGGGTGGCGGACCACCAGATCCATACTCCGGGGGACGCCCCGGACGTTCTGGTGGCCATGAACCCGGCGGCTCTCCTGAAGCACCTGAACGACCTGAAGCCGAACGGTGTCGTGATCGCGAACACCGACGAGTTCACGTCCCGGAACTTTCGCAAGGTGGATCTGGACGAGGATCCGCTGGATGACGGCACGCTGGATGGATACCGGGTGTTCGGGGTGGAGCTCACCACCCTGACCCGGAAGACCTTGGAGGACTCTCCCCTCGGCGTGCGGGCGAAGGACCGGTGCAAGAACTTCTTCGCCCTCGGGATGTGCTACTGGCTCTTCAGCCGGCCCCTGGAACCGACGATCGAGTGGGTGGAGAAGAAGTTCTCCACCCGCCCGGACGTGGCGGCGGCCAATGTCGCCGCCCTGAAGGCGGGATGGAACTACTGCGACATCACCGAGACCTTTCAGACCCGGTACGAGGTGGAGCCGGCGACGCTGGCGCCCGGCGTCTACCGGAACGTGAACGGAAACCAGGCCCTGGCCTCGGCCTCGTCGCCGCCAGCCGCAAGAGCGGGTTGCCCCTCTTCCTGGGCTCCTCTCCGATCACGCCGGCGAGCGACATCCTTCATCACCTCACGGCGTTGAAACACTACGGGGTCACCACCTTCCAGGCCGAGGACGAGATCGCCGCCGTTTGTGCCGCCATCGGGGCCTCCTACGGCGGTGCTCTCGGGGTCTGCAGCACGTCCGGACCCGGGCTCTCCCTGAAGGGGGAGGCCATCGGTCTCGCCACCATGGTGGAGCTTCCTCTGATCGTGTGTGACATCCAGCGGGCGGGACCCTCCACCGGGATGCCCACGAAGACCGAGCAGAGCGACCTCCTCCAGACCCTCTTCGGCCGCAACGGGGAATCCCCCATTCCGGTGATCGCCCCGAGCTCTCCGTCGGACTGCTTCCGGGCCGCCATGGACGCCGCCAGGGCGGCGGTGGAAGCGATGGTCCCGGTCATTCTCCTCTCCGACGGGTACCTGGCGAACGGAGCCGAGCCGTGGAAGCTCCCGGCGGTGGAGGAGCTTCCCGACTGCGAGGTCGAGTTCCGTTCCGACCCGGAGGGCTTCGCTCCCTACGTCCGGGACGAGGAGACCCTGGCCCGACCCTGGGCGATCCCCGGGACTCCAGGGTTGGAGCACCGGATCGGCGGCCTGGAGAAGGAGGACGTCACCGGGAACGTCTCCTACGATCCGGACAACCACGAGAGGATGGTCCGGCTCCGGGCCGAGAAGATCGAGCGGATCGCCGAGAGGCTCCCGCCCCTGGAGGTGGACGGCCCGGACCGGGGGAAGCTCCTGGTCCTGGGTTGGGGGAGCACCGAGGGGCCGATCCGAGGGGCGGTGGAGCTGGCCCGGAGCCGCGGTCTGGAGGTGAGCCGGGCTCATCTCCGCTGGCTCAACCCCTTCCCGACCAATCTCGGGGAGGTCCTCTCCGACTTCGAAACGGTCCTGGTTCCCGAGCTCAACCGGGGGCAACTCGCGTTCCTTCTCCAGGGACGCTTCCTGAAGGAGATCGCCTCCTTTCCCAAGATCCAGGGACGTCCCTTCTTCCGTCACGAGATCTACTCCGAGATCCTGGAGACTCTGGAGGCCACCGAGACATGAGCGCCGACGCCCCGACCCTGACCAAGAAGGACTTCCAGAGCGATCAGGAGGTGCGGTGGTGCCCCGGCTGCGGGGACTACGCCATCCTCTCGGCGGTGCAGACGGTCATGCCCGATCTGGGGATCCCGAAGGAGGACCTGGTGGTCATCGCCGGGATCGGCTGCTCGGGTCGGTTTCCCTACTACATGGACACCTTCGGATTCCACACCATCCATGGTCGGGCTCCGGCCATCGCCACCGGCCTGAAGACCACCCGTCCCGACCTCCAGGTCTGGGTCGTCACCGGAGACGGAGACGCCCTGTCCATCGGGGGGAATCATCTGATCCACGCCCTCCGGAGGAACGTCGACCTGAAGATCGTGATGTTCAACAACCGGATCTATGGCCTCACGAAGGGTCAGTACTCTCCCACCTCCGAGGTGGGGAAGCGGACCAAGTCCACCCCGGTGGGATCGATCGACAACCCGTTCAACCCCCTGTCGGTGGCCCTCGGAGCCGGGGCCACCTTCGTGGCCCGGAGCGTGGACATCTTCCAGCCGCACCTGAAGGCGACCCTGAAGCGGATGGCCGAGCACGACGGGAGCGCCTTCGTCGAGGTCTACCAGAACTGCAACATCTTCAACGACGAGGCCTTCGCCTACATGACGGCGAAGGAAAACCGGAAGGCGAACACCCTCTTTCTCGAGGACGGGGAGCCCCTGGTCTTCGGGGAGGAAGGGGCCCGGAAAGGGCTCCGGTTCCGCCCCGGAACCTTCGAGCTCGAGGTTCTGGAGATCGAGGACGGGGACGCCGCCGACGACTGTCTGGTCTGGGACGAGGACCACCCGAACCCGGCCCTGGCGTTCCTGCTGGCCCAGGCGGCGCCTCCGGAGCTTCCGACCCCCATCGGCGTCCTCCGGGCCGTGGAGGCTCCCACCTACGACGGCGCCGTGATCGAGCAGCTCCAGGACCAACAGGAACGACTGGGGACCGGCTCCCTGGAGGAGCTCCTCTACGGTGGCGACACCTGGAGCGTGGAGACCGATGGCAGTGTCCGCCGCTGAGAGACCCCACCGGCTTCGGTTCCCTGACCGGAGGACCGGCCCAGCGTCATCGAATGATCAGCTCCGCTCGTGGGTGCCCGAGGCAAACGCGACGGGCGTGCGCGGCTGCTATCCGGGGACGTGAAAGGTCCGGCTCCAGCGGGTCTTGGTGAAGAACCCGGCCGCGGTCCGGGCCAGATGCGCGATCTTGTCCCCCAGCCCCCGCCAATGGCCGTCCGACGTCTCCCCGCCGTAGGACCAGTAGATCATCGACACCCTGCCCTTGACGAGCTCCTCCGGGACGGGACCCCAGAACCTGGAGTCGTGGGAGAGATCCCGGTTGTCTCCGACGCAGAAGAAGTGGTCCTCGGGAACGGTGTAGGGGCCGAACTGATCTCGTCGCACGTGCCGGGGGTCGAAGGAGCTCCGGCCGCCGATCCGGGGATCCCGGTGGACGGCGAAGGTGTCCTGGACCGGCTCGTCGTTGATGTAGAGCCTCTTGTCCTGGAAGGCGATCGTGTCACCCCCTCGGGCCACGCAACGCTTGACGAGATCCGTGGCGGGATCCTCCGGGGACCGGAACACCACGATGTCCCCCCTCTCCACGGGTCGGATGGGCAGGAGACCCGGGGCGTTCTCCGGCTCCTCGGAGTCGTAGATGAAGCGGTTCACGATCAGGTGATCCCCGATGAGGAGCGTCGGTTCCATGGAGCTGGAGGGGATGAAGAACGTCTTGAAGAGAAAGGTGTTGGTGAATCCCAGGAACAGACCGGCCACCAGGAGGGCCTCCAGGTACTCACGAAAGGTGGACCGGTGCTTGCTCATGGTTTCGTCGGATTCTCTCGAGGGAGGAGGGCCGGGCGGGACCGGCCGGGGATTCGCCCCGGGATCCTATCGCACTCTCCGCCCTCGGGTCGGTCGGGAGATTGGCCGGGGTTAAGATGTGCGCGTGGCTCCCAGGATCTACCGGATCGTCCTCGCGCTTCTCGTCCTCGCCCTCCTCGGGATCGGTTTCCAGTACTTCTTCAGCGACCGGGCCCGGCTGAACCGTCGTCTGACCGAGTTGGAGGAGCTTCTGAGCAAGGAGGGGCCGGAGGAGCAGATCGAAGCGGCGACGAATGCCCGGGCCGTCACGAGGATGCTGGCCCCGGGTTTCGTCCTCGTGGCCGCGCCCTACGAGGGGACGATCACCGATCCCCGGCAGGTGTTCTCCGGCGCGCTCCGGCTCCGGCAGGCGGGATCCGCGGTAGACGTGGACTTCGGGAGTCGGGAGATCGAGATCCGGCCGGGCAGCGCGACCGGCGTCGCCGGCTTCCTGGCCCGGGTGACGATCGATCTCGGAGATCGCACGGGCCGCGAAGGTTACCGGGTTCGCACGGTCTGGACGAAGGAGGACGGGACCTGGCTCCTGGCCGAAGCGGAGGTCCTGGAGGTCCTGGAGGGTGACGAGGGTCTGCGCTGGTGGTAGGTGCCGGGAGGTGCCTCTGCCCTTTCGCCCCAACGGGATTCTCCCGGCATCCGGAGCGGTCTCACTCGGACGGGAAGTTCCGTTCGGGAGATCGCCGGTGCCGTTCCCGTTGTCCGGAGCCTTCCTCGACTCCCTCCCGGGCGCTGCCGGTCGAATCCTCCGTCCTCAGCAGTACCTCCTGGGCGTGGATCTTCAGGAGGTAGGATCGTTCCACCCGGAACGGAGTCAGGGACTCGTCCAGCTGGGCCTGGGTGTACCGGGGGCCCGGAAATGTGCGGACCTCGGTCTCGTGGGTCATCTCCACCGTCTCGCCGTCGATGATCCGGCAGCGGGCGGGACGGGGCGGAAGCTTCGGTTCCCGGCTCACGACGGAGTAGAGGAGGGTGGAGGGCCCCGCGACCGGTGCCAGCCGAGACGCCACGAGGTCCAGCCCCCCGGGGGGCAGGTAGTCCAGGAGATCCCAGGCGAGAATGGCGTCGAACTCGGTCCGGGAGTCGAACCGGAGAAAGTCCTGGCGCCGGGCGAGACAGTCGACGTCGAAGGTGCCGCTCCGTCGGCAGGGGAGGATTCCCCGGTACAGGCTCTCCACCGTGTATCGAGCCCCCTGGCCGGCGAAGAAGTTCAAGTTGACGTTGTCCGCCTCCCCGAGGTCGAGGATCCTCCAGGGTCGGCCGCCGGGGAGGTCCTCCAGGAGGAAGCTGAAGCCCCGGGCCCGGAACCGGACGGGTCGTGATTCCGCCGGAGCCTCCCTCTCCGGCTCCTTCCGACGACGAAAGAGCTCGAGAAGACCGTTCAACCCTGCTTCGGGAGGCGACCCTGCCGCGGTGCCCGACCGGAGTCTCCGGGCTTTTTCCCGGACCCCGGCGACGGAGACTCACTCTCGCCTCCGACCTCCTTCGTGGTCTCGGCGTCCTCTTCTCCGGAGGACTCGTCCGTCTGCTTCTCCTCGGCCGAGCTCTCGGACGTCTCCTCGGTCTCCTCCTTGCCTACCGGCTCCATGTCGATCTGGCCCTTGAACTGACACCCCTCCTCCAGGACCACGTTGGGCGCCTTGATGTCACCCTCGACCCGGCCCGCGGCCCGGACGACGGCCTGCTCCTCCGCCACCAGATTGCCGGCGAGCTCGCCTTCGACCACGATGTGTCGGGCCCGGATCTCCGCCTCGACCTTCCCCTGCCTTCCGATCGTCACCTGGTTCCCGGGGACCCGGATCTCCCCTTCGAAGCGACCTTCGATTCGGAGATCCTCCTTCCCGGCGAGCTTGCCCCGGACCGCGATCGAGGGACCGATCAGGGCGGGACCGGAGGTCCCGGGTCCGGTGCCCCGGGAGGAGGGGCGGGGCTGATCTTGGGGTTGGCTCTCGTCGTCTCGATTCCACATGAAAGGGTCCTCTTCCTGAGATTGCGATCGCCCACCGGGACTGACCAGGACCACCGATCGGCCTCTGCCGATCGGGCAGGGCACCCGGGACACGATACGGGATTGATTCGTAGACTCTCCCGGAGGTCGGAGCATTGCTCCCGGGAACAGATTAGAAGGCCCCCCAGGAACAGGTCAATGAAGGAGGTCACTCTTGAGGCATTTTCGACGGATCGGCGTGGGATCGGTGCTCTTGATTCTCTGGTGGATGGTGACGCCGCCGGGTTCCGGTGCCCGGGACGACGGCGTGGATCGGGTGGCGGTGACGAACTTCCCCGAGGTCCAGCCCGTCGAGGGACGGGTCGCGGTGACGGAGCCGATTCCCAGAACGCGCCTCGTCCGGTTCCAGGAGACCGTGGGTCCCGTGGATCGAAACGAGGTGACGCGGCTCGTGGACGGCGGGATCCTGGAGGCGGAGGGTTTCGGGTCCGTGACTCTGAGCCTGGGAGGATTCGCGAAGGGAAGCCTG
>JAWVZJ010000019.1:0-18030 GCA_033722255.1 Thermoanaerobaculia bacterium
CAGTCGGTCGTACTCCCGTTGGGCCAGGATTCGAGACACGACCCCCGGTAGCAGGATGATGGATCCGAGGAACAGCCCCAGGAGCAGGAGAGCTCCGAGGCCCACGGCGACGAGCTGGCCCCGGGAGAGGAAGAAATAGCGCACCCCGTGGCGGATGTCCTCGGCGTGAACCTGGACCTCGAGAACGTGATCTGCTCCCTTCATCTCGCCACCGCTGCCTCGCCGGACGTCGATCGTCCCTCGAGCTCCTCGAGAATCGTCTCCGTCGCCCGGGGGGAAACGATCTCCCGAAGATGCTGCCAGACTCCTTCGCTCCCGGCCAGGACGTTACCCCGGGAGAGGAACTCCCCCCCACCGTCGAGATCGCTCACCCGTCCTCCGGCCTCTCGGATCAGCAACACTCCGGCCGCGATGTCCCAGGGAGAGAGCCGGAACTCGAAGAAGCCGTCGTAGACCCCCGCCGCCGTGTAGGAGAGGTCCAGGGCTGCCGAGCCGCAGCGACGGATCCCCCGGCACCGAATCAGGACCTCCCGGAAGATTTCCAGATAGAGATCCAGGGCCTCGTGGGCCCGGAAGGGATATCCCGTGGCCAGGAAGGCTCCTTTCAGGCCGGGCCGCTTCGAAACCCGGAGGGGCTCCCCGTCGAGGAACGCTCCCCCACCCCGCGTGGCCGTGTACCGCTCGTCGTGGATCGGATCCAGGACTACCGCCGCCACCGGCGCTCCCTCCTCCAGGCAGGCGATGGAGATGCTGAACATGGGGAGACCCTGGACGAAGTTGTTCGTACCGTCCAGGGGATCGACGACCCACTGCAGATGCCCTCCGGGATTCTCCAGCCCCCTCTCCTCTGCCAGGATCTCGTGGTCCGGGAATCTGCCCCGGATGACCTCCAGGATCGCCGCCTCGCTCGCTTCGTCGGCGGAAGTTACCGGGTCGTTCTCCTCCTTCCGCCGAACCTCCAGGCCCGAGATCCGGAACCGCTGCCGCAGCTCGGAGGCCCCTGCGTCCGCCGCCCGGACGGCGGTCTCCAAGATCTCCCGGTAGACCATGATCGGAGTGATTGTAGCGTAGCCCGGGCCGAGCTCCGGCCGGGAGAAACCCGGCGCCGCCCGCCCGGTACAGTCTCAGAGCTCGACGGACCGGCCGCCCAGAAACGTCCCCACGACCCGACCCGTGAGCTCGAGACCCCCGAAGGGCGTGTTCCGGGACTTCGACTGGAACGCCTCCGGTCTGACCGTGGTGGTCTCGTCCAGATTCAGGAGGGAGAGGTCGGCGACGCTCCCGACCTCGAGAGTTCCGCCGGGGATCCCCAGGGCCCGGGCCGGTCCGGTGGACAGGAGCTCCACCATCCGGGAGAGGGTGATGATACCGGGCCGGACCAGGCGGTCGAGGCAGAGGGGAACGGTGGTCTCGAGACCGAGGATCCCGAAGGGTGCCTCGTCGAAGCTCGTCTCCTTCTCGTCCGGATGATGGGGTGCGTGATCGCTGGCGATCGCGTCCACGGTCCCGTCCTCCAGACCCTCCAGCAGCGCCTGTCGGTCCTCCTCGGACCGGAGGGGCGGCTTCATCTTGCAGGCGGTCGAGAACTCCCTACGGGCGATCTCCTCGTCGGTGAGGAGCAGGTGGTGGGGGGTGACCTCGCAGGTCACGCCCAGTCCCCGCTCCCGGCCCCGCCGGACGAGATCCAGAGACCGCTTCGTCGAGAGATGGGCCACGTGGTACCGGCCCCCGAAGTCCTCCAGGAGGAGGAGATCTCGGGCCACCATCAAGTCCTCGGCCGCCCCGGGGATGCCCTCGAGTCCCAGACGGGTCGAGACCGGGCCTTCGTGCATGACGCCCCGGCCGCTCAGATTCAGATCCTCGGCGTGCTGGATCACCGGGATTCCGTAGTGCTGGGCGTACAGGAGGGCTCGGCGCATGAGCTCCGCGTCCATCACCGGCAGACCGTCGTCCGAGACCCCCCGGGCCCCGGCCTGCACCATCTCGCCGATCTCGGCCAGGGTCTTTCCCCGCAGACCTCGGCTGACGGCACCGATCGGTATCACCCGGGCGAACCCGTGACGTCGGGCCTCGGAGACGATGTGCTCCGTCACCGATCGGTTGTCGTTCACCGGCTCCGTGTTGGCCATGCACGCCACGGTGGTGAACCCGCCGGCCGCGGCTCCCCGGGTTCCGGTCCGGATGGTCTCCTTGTACTCCTGACCCGGCTCCCGGAGATGGACGTGCATATCGATCAGCCCCGGCGTGACCACCAGGCCGGAGGCGTCCACGACCTCGGCGTCCCCGACCTCCAGATCCGGCTCCACGGCGGCGATGGCCCCGTCCTCGATCAGCAGATCGTGGAATCCGTCGACCCCCCGGGAAGGGTCGACGAGCCGACCTCCCTGGATCAGTCGCTTCATGGCCCCTCCCCCTGGACCCCGGACAGGAGATAGAGGATCGCCATCCGGACGGCGACTCCGTTCGAGACCTGTTCCAAGATCACCGAAAAGGGTCCGTCGGCGACCTCGCTCGAGATTTCCACTCCCCGGTTCATCGGGCCCGGATGCATGATGAGCACGTCGTCCTCGGCTCCGGCCAGCCGTTCGGGAGTGAGCCCGAAGAGCTGGAAGTATTCCTTGACCGAGGGAAAGAGAGACTTGCCCTGGCGTTCGAGCTGGATTCGCAGCATCATGACGACATCGCTGCCCTCGACGGCCTCCTCGAGGGTGCGCGCGACTTCCACCCCCAGGGTTTCCACCGCCACCGGCATCATCGTCCGGGGACCGCTCACCACGACCTCGGCTCCCATGGCCCGCAGCAGATGGATGTTGGAGCGGACCACGCGACTGTGCTCGATGTCCCCGACGATGGCCACCCGGAGGCCATCGATCGTTCCCTTGTGGCGTCGAATGGTAAAGGCGTCGAGAAGGGCCTGGGTCGGATGCTCGTGGGCGCCGTCTCCGGCGTTGATCACGCCCGCGTCCAGCCTCCGGGCCAGAAGATGCGGAACTCCGGGATGGCCGTGGCGGATGACGATCAGGTCCGGAGCCATCGCCTGGAGATTCAGGGCGGTGTCCACCAGGCTCTCCCCCTTGACCAGGGCGGAGCGGGAGGAGGAGAAGTTCAGGCTGTCGGCGGAGAGCCGCTTTTCCGCGATCTCGAAGCTCGACCGCGTCCGGGTCGACGGCTCGAAGAAGAGATTGACCACG
This sequence comes from Thermoanaerobaculia bacterium, assembly GCA_033722255.1. Classification (GTDB taxonomy): domain Bacteria; phylum Acidobacteriota; class Thermoanaerobaculia; order Multivoradales; family JAIOJS01; genus JAWVZJ01. Next base: position 3,192 of record JAWVZJ010000019.1, read on the forward strand.
GTCTTGCCCCGAAGAGTCGGCACCTTCTTGATCGGTCGCTCCGCCACCTCCCGGAAGGACTCCGCGGTGTCGAGGATCCTCGTGATCTCGTCCCGGGAGAGATCGGCAGTGCCCAACAGATCCCTGCGCCGCCAGACCGCCGGTTCTTCGCTCATTGGTCCACGCCGTGGAGAAGCTCCACCTCGTCCCTCCCGTCCGTCTCCTCGAAGGCCACGGTGACCACTTCGTCGCCGGAGGTCTCGATCTTGCGGCCCACGATCTCGGGCTGGATCGGGAGCTCCCGATGTCCCCGATCCACCATCACCGCCAGCCGCACCGCGTTCGGTCGCCCGTAGTCGATCAGGGCGTCCAGGGCGGCCCGGATCGTCCGACCCGTGTATAGGACGTCGTCGCAGAGAACGACCACGTGGTCCTCCACGGGCTCTCCGAAGCTCGTCTCCTTGACCACCGGCTGGGGCGCGATGGCCGAGAGATCATCCCGATACAGGGTGATGTCGAGGGTTCCCTTCGGGATCTCCACTCCCTCCATCTCGAGGATCTGCTTGGCAAGACGATCCGCCAGGGGGACTCCGCGGGTCCGGATCCCGACCAGCATCAGCTTGTCGGTTCCGTGGTTCTGCTCCACGATCTGCCCCGCCATTCGCCGGATGATTCGACCCATCTGCCGGCCATCGAGCAGCCGGGTCTTGCTCTCGTACGACACGTTCTTCACCATCGGGGAACACCCGTCAGCTGCCAGATCCAAGGACGGAGTAGATACCTCATGAGTAGCCCGGGCCGGGGTCCGCGGCATGGTATGCGGACCGCCTCGACGGGTCAAGCCGGAATCCCGGCTCCGTCACCGGCCCTTCCATCGAAGACCTCGGGTCGGTCCGGAAGCCGAACGTCTCGACGGACTCGGAGACCCGTCTCGAAACGGAAACCTGTCTCTAGGCTGGGGCTCTTCTTGAAACACCGGAACCGGCGACTCGTATCCATCACGCGGGTCCGAAACGCGAGCTAAGATCTCCTTGAGACGTCTCCGACATGCGCAAGCGCTTCCTCCTCCTTCTGGCGATCCTCGGCTTTTTGGTAGCCCTCGGAGTCGTGGGATTCGTCGCGGGAATCGAGGAGCTCACCGGGCTCTCCCTGCTGGCGGCCCTGCTGATCGCTGCGATCTGGCTCGGCACCAAGCTCTTCAAGCGCCTTCTCTGGGGTGTGGGGAGGAAGCTCGCCTTCTCCTACTTCCTCATCGGGATCCTCCCCATCCCCATGGTGGCCCTTCTGGTGGGACTCTGGGCCTACGTCCTCTCCGGAGCCCTGGTCGGTCATCTGTTCCGGGACACCCTGGCCGACTTCCACCGGGAGCTGGAGGAGAGCGTGGCCATGGGCCTGCTCAGGACCGGGGAGGGGGGAGCCGTGCCGGCCAGTCGGAATCCGGACCTGGACATCGCCTACTACCGGAACGGTACCCTGGAAGGGCCCGGATTCGAGGAGGCTCCCGAGCGGTTCCCCCGGTGGCTGGTAGAGACGGATCCGAACGACGAGATCGGAGAGCTGGCGCAGATTCCCTTCGTCCTGGATTCCGAGTCCCGCATTCGCCTCGCTGTCGGGGTCGAGTCCGGCGACCGGGCGGCTCTGGCGCTCTATCGGGGAGACCTGGAACGAGAGCTCCGGCAGCGGAGCGGGATCTGGGTGCAGATCGAAGCCCTGAAACCCGAGGACAGGGTAGAAATCGAGATGGGGGGTCGACGGTTCGTCCTCCGGGGAACCACCGATCGGGACCCCGAGCTCCGGGAGGAGTTTTTCGGAACCGGGAACCGGAGACTCTGGGACGAGCCAATCCTGTACTGGGTCCAGTCCTTGGCCCCGGCCCGGACGCTCTCGGACCCCCGACCGGTAGAGGAGCTGGGGGCCTTCCTCAACGCAACGGTCCGGACCGTCGATCGGCAGGTCGTGTCCAGTGACGCGGAGATCGACACCGCGGCCTGGGGCGCCCTGGTGGCCATCGGCCTGCTCCTACTGGACATCTACGTCGTGGCCGCCATCATGGCTATTTTTCTCATCTACGGTCTCAGCCGGGCGGTGAATCGACTCTCCAAGGCCACCGCCGCCGTCCAGGAGGGGGACTTCTCGGCCCGGATCCCCGTGCGCCGCACGGATCAGCTCGGTCAGATGCAGCGGGATTTCAACACCATGGCCGCCAGCCTGGAGGAGCTCGTCGCCGCCGCGGCCCAGAAGGAGAGCCTCGAGAAGGAGTTGGAGATCGCCCGGGAGCTGCAACAGAACCTGCTCCCCGCCTCCCTGACCACCACTGAAGGGGTGGAGCTCGCCAGCTACTTCGAGCCGAGCGCGGCCATCGGCGGCGACTACTTCGATCTCCTCCGCCTCGACGAGGAGCGGCTGGCGGTGGTGATCGCCGATGTCTCGGGACACGGTCTCTCCGCCGGTCTTCGGATGGCGATGTTGAAGGCCGCGCTCTCCATGCTCGTGGAACAGGAGCTCCCGCCCACCGAGGTGTTCACCCGTCTCAGCCACATGGTCCGCTCCGAGCAGAGCGCGGCTCCGGGACGCCCTCTGGTCACCGCCACTCTCAGCCTCTTCGATCCCCGATCCGGCAGGCTCGAGATCACGAACGCGGCCCACGCCCCGACCTACTGTATCCACCAGGGCGAGGTGCGGGAGATCATGCTCCCGAGCTCTCCCCTCGGGGCCCTGGGGGATCGGTATGGAAGCGAGGAGCTCGATCTCTCGCCGGGGGACATCGTCGTCTGGCTCTCCGACGGCCTCATCGAAGCCGTCGACGGGGAGGAGGAATCGTTCGGCTACGACCGGGTCGTGGACGCCCTCCAGGGCCGGGCCGCCACCGCCACCGAGGTCCGGGATCGGCTCCTCCAGAGTGTCTCCGAGCACGCCGGCGAGATGCCCGCCGACGACGATCGCACCCTGGTGGTGATGCGCTACATCAGCGGAACCGACTGAGTCCGATCGGTCCGGAAGGATCCCGCCCCCGAGATGCGCCGAGGGACGCAAGGTCTGGCACGCGGGCGACTGGTATAGTCCGAGCAGTTTCCTTCGAGCATCATGTCGGAGCATCGCCGATTTCCCCGCATCCCGACCGCCAACACGGTCCTGGTCACCCGCGTGGGAGAGGAGGTCAAGGACCGATTCGGTCGAACTCAGACCATGGGCCTCGGCGGCTGCGGGTTCGTCGCCGAGGAGACGCTGGATCTTGGCTCCCTCGTCCACCTCATGATCGCGGTCCGACCCCGGGCCGTCCAGGCCCAGGGACGAGTCGTGTACTGCAACGAACGGGACGACGGTCTCGGATACGACGTCGGGGTGGAGTTCGTGGATATCTCCCCCGACGACCTCTACGTCGTAGCCGAGCTCGTCCGGAACGAGATGCAGAATCGATCCGACGAGGAATCCGAGCCGGAGGACCTGGCGGGCTGAGCTCTTCCCCGATCGGTGGACCGGTCATCCGTCGCGTTGTGTTCGACCTCCGGAAGGAGACCGGCCTGTAGAGTAGGGGCGCCGTGAGCGAGAAAACGATCGCCCAACTCGAGGCCCTGGAGCTGGATCTGCTGCAGCGACGCACCGAGATCCGGAAACGCCAGCAGGAGTTGCTGACCGACGGCGGTTGGGACGCGGAGAAGGCCGAACGGCTCTCCGAGGATTATGACCGGGTCCAGTCCGAGCTGACCGACGTCCGGAGGCGACTGATGGAGAAGCGCTAGCGACGCCATACGAATCGACGACACCGCCTCCCGGAGAGCGCAGGACTCGTGACCGTCCGTCTCCCCGAGGGTACTCGACTACGGGCAGCAGCTAGAGGGCGTAGCGCCCCTGGTACGGAAGACTAGGACTCGAGCCCGGAGCCCTCCGGGGTCCCGCCGAACGGAATCATCCGGGAGCCGGGAAGCCTCGTTCCCGGGCTATCCTTCGGAGCGTGGATCCGATCCTCCTGGTCCTGCTCTTCTCCAGCGGAGCCGCCCTGGCGGGCTCCCTGGGCGTCCTTCCCCTCCTGCGGCGGCCCCGGCCTCCGAAGGCGTGGATGGGATGGGGCAATGCGGTCGCCGGGGGCGCCATGCTCGGAGCCGCCTATGCCCTGAGCCGGAGTGTCGACGAGAGCCTGATTCTGGCCGGCGGGGGAGTCCTCGGGGTCCTCTTCACCCACTGGACGCACTCGGTCTCCCGGACGGAGACCCTGGATCTGAATCTCCTGGAGGAGGGGGACGCGACGTACGGCTACCGGATCTTCCTCGTCAGCACCCTCCATTCGGGTACTGAGGGGGTGGCCATCGGCGCCGCCATGGCCGCCGATCTCGGCTTCGGAGCCTTCATGGCCCTGGCCATTGCTGCCCACAACGTCGCCGAGTCGGGAGTCCTGGTCGCGGTGCTCCGGGGTCAGGGTCTCTCTCTGCTCCAGGGCACGGGCCTGGCCGTCGCCGCCAACCTGACCCAGGTTCTCCTCGCCGTGACCCTCTACGCGGTCGCGGGCGCCGCTCCGGCCATCCTCCCCTGGGCCGCCGGGTTCGCCATGGGGGGGATGGTGAACCTGGTCCTCGTGGAGCTCCTTCCGGAGTCCTATCGCCAGGCCGGACGGACCAGCATCGCCCTGATCGGAGCCCTGGCCCTGGCCATGGTCCTCCTGGTCCAGGGGGCCCTGGCGTGAGCGTCCTGCTCGACTGGTCCGTCGTCCTGGCGGCGGCTTCGTTGACGGCCCTGGCCACCGGATTGGGGGCCCTCCCCTTCGCCTTCGTCAAACGGGTATCGCCCCGGACCGTGGCCTATTCGGAGGCCCTGGCCGCGGGCCTGATGCTGGGAGCCTCCTTCGGTCTCTTGGCCTCCGGCACGGAGTACGGAAATCTCCAAACGCTGACGGGAGCGGTCCTGGGAATCCTGTTCATCCTGGGGACCGACCGGTGGCTCGATTCCTACACGGTCCGGTTCGAGGAGTCGGAGGGAGCCTCGGGACGGCGCATGCTCCTGGTGGTCCTGGTCATGACCGTCCACTCCACGGCCGAGGGGATCGCCGTCGGGGCCGGTTTCGGAGGCGGAGCGACCCTGGCCACCGTCATGACCCTCGCCATCGCCGTGCACAACATCCCGGAGGGGATCGCCATCAGCGCCGTGCTTCGGCCCCGGGGTACCTCGGTGGCTCGGTGCGCAGGATGGAGCATCTTCTCGTCGCTGCCCCAGCCGCTCCTCGCCGTTCCCTCGTTCCTCTTCGTGGAGAGCGTCCGGCCCGGCCTTCCCTGGGCCATCGGCTTCGCCGCCGGCGCCATGATCTTCATGGTGCTCCTGGAGCTTCTTCCGGAGGCGCTGGAGGAGGCCCCCCGGGGCTGGGTGGGGCTCGTGACGAGCCTCGGCCTCGTGGGAATGATCCTCTTCCAGCAGCTCCTCTGATCTGGAACGCTCGAGACTCCGCCCTTCGGAGCCCTGTTCCCGAGCCCCTCCCAGGGGCTTTCGAGCGGCCGCCGCCGCCCGGTGGCGGACGGCATCCGGAACGCGGTGGCCCCGGCGAGACCCCTCTGGAACCCGGAGACCGGGGCGTGGGTCCGACAGGGATCAGAGAGGGTCGGGACCGTGATGCGGCGGAGGCTGGGCCACGGAACGAGCCGACACCCACGGTGACGAACGGGAAGAGTCAGAACCCGGGAGACGGGGACACCGGACGCCACGCCGCCAATCTGGTGGCCGGGCTCGTCGTGGCCGTGGTCCTGATTCCCCAGGCCATGGCATACTCCCTGCTCGCCGGTCTCCCTCCCCAGGTCGGGCTGTACGCGGGCATCGTTCCGGTTGCGCTCTACGGGTTCCTTGGCACCAGCCCGGTAGTATCCACCGGACCCGTAGCTCTCGTGTCTCTTCTGGTGGCCGGAACCCTGGGAGAGGTGGCGGAAGCGGGCAGCCCGGAATACGTGGTCCTCGCCGCGTCCCTGGCCCTGGGTTGCGGAGCGGTCCAGCTCCTGCTGGGACTGACCCGGGCCGGTTTCTTCCTCAACTTCTTGAGCTCCCCCGTGCTGAAGGGCTTCACCAGCGCGGCGGCGGTGGTCATCGGGTTGAGCCAGGTCAAGCATGTCCTGGGAGTCGAGCTTCCCCGCACGAGCCGGTTTACCGAGCTCTTACCGGCTCTGGTGGCCGAACTGCCGGAGACCCACGCCCCGGCCCTGATCCTGGGAACCGTCAGCATCGGCCTGCTGATCGTCTTCCGCCGGATTCTGCCCCGCTATTTCCGCCGGGGAGCCTGGCGGGAGTCCTGGATCTTCACCGTGGAGCGGATCGGTCCCCTGGTCGTCGTCATCCTCGGAATCGTCACCTCCTGGCTCCTGGCCCGTGCGGGCATGGATCGGCCGGCGGTGGTGGGCTCGATCCCCTCCGGCCTCCCCCACCTGGCGGTCCCCGAGATCGCGGACGTCCCCTGGGGGGAGATCTGGCCCGGGGCGCTGGCCATCACCCTGGTGGGGTTCGTCCAGAGCTTCGCCGTGGCCAAGAGCCTGGCCAGCCGCCGACGGGAAACGGTGAGTCCCAACCGGGAGCTCGTCGCCCAGGGAGCCTCGAACATCGGGGCCGCCCTCACCGGCGCCTATCCCGTCGCCGGGGGGGTGAGCCGCTCGATCTTGAATGACCGGGCGGGAGCCCGGTCCGGGGGATCCTCCCTGGTGACCGCCGCCACCATGGGGCTCACGGTGCTGCTCTTGACCCCGCTCTTCCGGCACCTCCCCCGGGCGGCCCTGGGGGCGATCATCGTGGTCGCCGTGGCCGGTCTCGTCGACATCCGGAGCTACCTCCACACGCGCCGCTACAGCCAGGCCGAGGGACTGGCCTGGATCGTCACCTTCGTCGCAGTCCTGACCTACGGCCTCCAGGTCGGGATCGGGGTGGGAGTGGGCACGTCACTGGCCCTCCACATCTGGCGCACCTCCAAGCCCCACATGCCGATCGTGGGTCGGAAGCCGGGAACCGAGCACTTCCGGGCGGTGGAGCGACACGAGGTCCACCTCTGTCCCCACGTGGTGGCCATGCGGATCGATGAGAGCCTCTACTTCGCCAACGCCTCCCAGCTCGAGACCCGACTGATCAACGCCGTGGCCGAGCGGCCGGAGGTGGACGCCGTCCTCCTGATCTGCAGCTCCGTGAACTTCATCGACACCACCGCCCTGGAGGCCCTGCAGCGGATCGCCCTGGAGCTCCGGCAGGAAGGGGCCATCCTCTACCTGGCCGAGGTCAAGGGACACGTTCTCGAGCGGCTGGAACGGGTCGGATTCCTGGAGGAGGTCGGGCCGGACCGGATCTTCCTCAGCGCCCAGCTCGCCTGGCGGGCCCTCGGCTGCGAGGAGGGCGAGGGCCTGATCGGGCCCGGGGACGAGGACCGCTCCCAGGACGTGGTCTCTCAGAAGGACGTGGAGATCAAGCCCCGGATGAAATGAACCGGGGCGGCGGACCGTTATGATGTGCCGCGAAAGGAGATCGAACTGCCATGACCGAAGCGCCTCATCTGACGTCCGACGACCGGGAAGAGCTCCGGGAACGGCTCGAAGAAGAAAGGGAGAAGCTGGTCCGAGAGTACCGCTCGAACGTCGAGCGGGAACGGGAAGTGGACTTCGACCAGGCCGGGGACCTCGTCGACCAGGCGCTCAAGAGCCGCGGTCGAGAGGAGCGCTTCGGTCTCACCCAGGCGGAGCGGGAACGTCTCATCCTCGTGGAAGAGGCCCTGGAGAGGATGGAGGAGGGGACCTACGGCATCTGTCTCGAATCCGACGAGCCGATCCCCCTGGAGAGGCTCCGGGCCGTTCCCTGGGCCCGCTATACGACCCGGGTCCAGGAGCGAAAGGAAGAGCGGCCCCTGGAGGAGGGCATCGAACCGAGTTAGGAGCCCCACATGCTCCTCGCGTTGCTCGGCGCACTCAAGAGGATGAAAATGGGGAGCTGACCATGGGACGGGCCTGGGCCGGTCCTTCTGCCGTGGAGCGTTCGGTCGGAATGGGCCCATTTTCAGAGTAGCCGCCCCTGTGCGTCCCCGGGGACACCCGGCTCCTCCGCTCACGGGAATCGGGCCGGATCGAAGGGACCGTCTCCGGCGGTGGAGGGAGCCAGGAGGGCGTCCGCGGCCAGGCGTCCGATCTCCCAGCTCGCACCCATGCCGTGGCCCCCGAGGCCCGCCACCCAGAACAGGCCTTCCTGGACCGGGTCCCATCCGACCACGAAGAGCCCGTCCGGAGCTTTCGTCCGATGGCAGGCCCACACGGTGCGGATCCGGGCCCGGTCTACTCCCTGGAGCAGCGGTCCGAGCTTTTCGGCCAGGGCGAGATTCATCTCCGGTTCGACCGTCTCCGCCAGGTTCGAGGAGAGGTCCTCGTCGCAGATCGACGCCAGGACTCCTCCGGACTCGTTTCGGACGTAGAACTCTTCGTCCAGGTTCCAGACGAAGGGGGAGCCCGAAGGCAGCGAGATCCCGTCCAGGACGAAGAGATGTCGCTTGAACGGCCGTAGGGAGAGATCCCGGCCTCCCGCCTCGGCTCCCAGCGGAGCCGCCCAGGCCCCGGCGGCATTCACCAACACCCCGGTCTCCACAAGACCCCGGGAGGTCTGGAGGCGGAAACCGGCCGGGATCGATTCGATCCGCACGACCTCGGTCCGCAACCGGAGCTCGACCCCCCGCTCCTGGGCTCCGACCCGGTAGTGCTCCAGGAGCCGTCCCACGTCCATCACCCCGTCCGAAGGTGTCTCCAGGGCCCGGGGAAAGCGGTGATTCTCGAGGAGGGGGATGCGATCCTTCACCTCTCGGGGGGAGCGCCAGCTCGAGGCCACCAGCTCCGGATCCCGGACCGCCTCCAGGGTGGAATCGGAACCCAGGAGCAGAGAGCCCACGGGCTCGAAGCCGATCTCCTCCCGCCGCTCTCGGTAGGCCCGGACACTCGCCGCCACGACCCGCCGGAGCGGCGGGGAGGGGACAGACTGGAGCACCATGCCGGCGTTGCGGCCGGAAGCATGGGCTCCGGGAACCTCCCGTTGCTCCAGCACAACGATCGAGGGGGAGTCCGCCGCGCTCAGATGAAAGGCGGTGGCCAGCCCGGCGAATCCGGCACCGACGACGGTGACGTCGTAGCGCGAATCATTCATGGTGCCGCCCAATGCGAGAATCGGACAGATGCCGCCTCGTGGCGCATCCGGCGTGGAGAGCCATCGGAGCGCCGTGGATCAGGAGGAAGCGCCCACCCGGAGGGGAACGATCTCGAACCGGTCGGCGTCGACCAGCCCCCGATCCGTGATCTTCAGGGAGGGGATCACCTCGAGCCCGAGGAAGCTCATGGCCATGAAAGGGTCCCGGAGGGACGAGCCGAGGTCCCGGACGGCGGACAGGAGACGGTCCATCTCCCGGCGGACCTCCTCCACGGGGCGGTCGGACATCAGACCCGCCACCGGCAAAGGAAGGCGGGCGAGAATCTCACCATCCCGGGCCACAGAGAGACCTCCTCCGGTTTCCACCACCGCCCGGTTCGCCGTCCTCATCGATTCCTCGTCGGCGCCGATGACGATCAGATTGTGGTGGTCGTGGGCCACCGTCCCCGCCACGGCGCCACGACGGAGACCGAATCCACGGACCATTCCCCGGCCCACCCGGCCCGATCCCCGATGTCGCTCGACGACGGCGATCCGCAGCAGATCCCGGTCGGGATCGGCCACGATCTCGCCATCCTCGACCGTCGGAGAGAGATGGAGCTCCTCGGTCAGGATCTGGTCGGGGACGATCCCGATCACCCGGATCCTGCCCCCCTCTCCTCTCGCCGGAAGGGACAGATCGAGGGTCTCGGGGTCGACCTCCACCGTTCCCCGGACGGTCTCGTCCGTTTCCGGAGAGACGGAGAAGAGCGGATCGCCCCCCTCCGCCACCAGAGAGCCGGCGAGATACACCTCCTCGATCCGGGGATCCCGGAGATCCGAGAAGGTCACGAGATCGGCCCGGCGGCCCGGCGCCACCGCCCCCCGGTCGGGGAGGCGAAAGTACTCCGCCGGGTTGAGAGTGGCCAGGCGGAAGGCGATGACCGGATCCACCCCCGCGGCCAGGCTCTTGCGCAGGAGGTGGTCGATGGAGCCTTCGTCCATGAGGTCTGCCGGGGTCCGGTCGTCGGTACAGAGACAGAGGCGCCGCTCCGAACGCTCGTCCACCAGAGGCAGGAGCTCCTCCAGGTTCCGGGCGTTGGTGGCCTCCCGGAGAAAGACCGTCATGCCCCGGCGGAGCTTCTCCCTCGCCTCCTCGAGACGGATGCACTCGTGGTCGGAGCCGATGCCCGCCGCCACGTAGGCATCCAGGGCCGGGCCGGACAAGCCCGGGCAGTGACCGTCGACGATCCGGCCGGTGAAGGCCTCCAGCTTGGCCAGGACGCCGTCGTCCCCGGCCACCACGGCGGGGAAGCTCATCACCTCGGCCAGACCGAGGATCCGGGGCTCGTCCAGGAGCGACCGGAGGTCCTCTGCGTCGAGCGAGGCTCCGGACGTCTCCAGGGGACTCGCCGGGACGCAGGAGGAGGCGTTGGCGAAGATCTCCAGAGGCACACCGGCACCGTCCCGGAGCATGAACCGGATCCCCGGAAGCCCCAGGACGTTGGCGATCTCGTGGGGATCCGTGATCACGGTGGTCACCCCCCGGGGGACGACGGCCCGGGCGAACTGGGAGGGCACCACCAGGGAGCTCTCGATGTGGACGTGAGCATCGATCAGGCCCGGAGCCAGATATCGGCCCTCCAGGTCGATCTCCTCCCGGGCGTCCCGGGCCCCGAAACCGGCGATCCGCCCCCTGGCTACGGCGACGTGGGCCTCCCGGATCTCTCCCGCCAGGACATCCACGAGACGGGCGTTCCGAAAGAGACGATCCGCGGGACGATCTCCCCGGGCGACGGCCAGAAGTTCCTTTTCGATCACCGACAGCTCCTTCCTCTTCGCGCATGACAAAGCGCCATGGCCATAGCCTAACCCGCCTCACTCCCGAGGCTCGAACCGGACGATCCGGGCATCGCTCCGGGTCTTCTGAGGTCCGGGAACGCGATTGTCGACCACCTCCACCCGGAGGCGGAGTCGGCTCCCGGCCGAGGGAGCCACGCTCTCGAGATCCACGACGGCCTCCATTATCCGGCCTCCGTCCTCTTCTCTGCTGTCGCGATCGACGTCCCTCAGGGGCCAGCGATGCTCCCGGTCCTCACCCGATGCCCTCTCGGCCGTGAGGACACCCACCAGGACGGCCTCCTGAACTCCGTAGTCGTCTCCCACGACCGCCTGGACGACCAGGGATCCGGGGGCCGCAGGATCCCGGACCGTCGGGCCCGACGGTCGGACGATCCGGGCTGTCGGCGATCGATCGGGGATCACTCCCACCAGGGTCCAGGACCCGGTGCGGGCGGCACCGTCCCTTGCCACGATCCGGAGGCGGACCTCGGTTTCCCGGTGGATCCGCCGCTGGAAAACCCACTGCCCGGTACCCTCCCGGCGGAAGGCCGCCCTCTTCTCCGGGGTCTCTGGAGTCTCCAGGCTCACCCGGTCCACCGGCTCCGAGACTTCGACCCGCCACGCGACGTCTGAATGAGCCGGCACCGTCATCCCGAGACCTCGTCCTTCCCAGGGCTCGCGGCCGGTATAGCGAGGGGGTCGGACCCGATGACGGATCGATTCCGCGGGGGGCGCGCTCGAACCCGATGCCCTCGAGACGGGCCGGGAACCCGGAGGAGCTTCGGATGCACCATCGGGCAACGAGAGCGGAAGGGGGTCCCGGACCCAAAGGATCCCGAAGGCGAAGGCCGCTCCCAGGGACGCCACCGCCAGCCCCCGCCGGAGGGAAGGTCCCGAGCTCGGAGGCCCCGTGCTCCGCCTCCCCGATCGCGTCCGGAGTCGATGGACCCAGCCTCCCAGCAGGCTCGCTCCGACCACGAAGATTCCGAAGCGCAGGAGGTCGGGGGTCATCCAGGCCCCGAGAGGGAGGCCGACTCCGGCCCCGACCATCACGGTACCCGCGAGGCTCCCCCTCGCCCCGGATTCCCTGGTCTCTTCCGAGCGAGAGCCTCGGGAGCTTCCTTCTTCTGAGGTCGTCTGCTCGCGTCCCACGGCGGCATTGTCCCCTCTGGCTCTCGGGGATTCAATCGCCGAATCGAATGGTCGCCCCGCTTCGATTCTCGGAAATGCTCGGAGAACGCGACAGACCTGCGAGACTGTTACCATCCGCGACATAGGAGAGGGGCCCTCCACCACTCATTTCCGAACCGGGATCGCTGTCATGGACGAAGAGATGGAGAGAGAAATTCTGGACCTGGACGTGGTCTTCGTGGGAGCCGGCCCCGCCTCCCTCGCGGGCGCCTACCACCTCGCGCAGCTCGTGCGGGAGCACAACCAGAGACTCGGCGAAGGGGACGAGCCCCTGGAGCCGATGATCGCGGTCCTGGAGAAGGGCAAGGAGATCGGCAGCCACGCCCTCTCCGGGGCCATCGTCGATCCCAGGGCCTTTCGGGAGCTCTACCCCGACGACTGGGAAGAGGCTCCCTTCGAGGCGGAGGTCGGAAACGAGGAGGTCGCCTTTCTCACGGAGAAGCGATCGTTCTCCTTCCCCGTCGTCCCCCCGCCGCTGAAAAACCACGGCAACCGGGTGGCGGCCCTGGGAAAGCTGGTGCGATGGATGGCGGCCAAGGCCGAGACCGCCGGGGTGGAGATCTTTCCGGAGTTCCCCGCCACCCTCGCCCTGGTGGAGGAGGATCGGGTCGTGGGTGTCCGGACCGGAGACCGGGGCCGGGACCGGGAAGGCCGGCCGAAGGCGAACTTCGAGCCCGGGATCGACATCCGGACCCGGGTCACCGTCCTGGGAGAGGGTCCCCGGGGCACCTTGACCAAGCAGCTCTCCGAGACCTTCGACCTCTACGCCGGGAAGAACCCGCAGGTCTACGCCATCGGGCTCAAGGAGATCTGGGAGCTCCCGGAGGAGCGCATGGAGCCGGGCCAGGTCCTCCACACCATGGGTTGGCCCCTGGGCTCCGACACCTACGGAGGCAGCTTCGTCTACGGGATGGAGGATCGACAGGTGATCGTGGGGCTCGTCGTGGGCCTCGATTACGAGAATCCCCGGCTCGATCCCCACGACGAGTTCCAGCGATTCAAGACCCATCCGAAGATCGCCGCTCTCCTGGAGGGAGGGGAGATGACCCACTACGGAGCGAAGGCGATCCCGGAGGGAGGCTGGTTCTCGATGCCCCGCCCCTACGGGGACGGCTTCCTGATCATCGGAGACTCCGCCGGCATGCTGAACGGGCAGCGGCTGAAGGGGATCCATCTGGCCATGAAATCCGGGATGCTGGCCGCCGAGACCGCCTTCGAGGCCCTGAAGCAGGAGGACGGATCCGAGTCGGTCCTCTCCGGTTACCGGGAGCGGATCGAGGAGAGCTGGATCCGAGACGACCTCTACCCGGCCCGGAACTCCCACCAGGCCTTCGACAAGGGGCTCTGGGCCGGGATGCTCCAGGGCGCCCTGGGCATGGTGACCGGAGGCCGGGGATGGGGGATCAAGAATCGCCTGGAGATGGAGCCCGGTCACGAGCGGATGATCGACCTCACGACGTCGGAGGGCCGGTCCCTGGAGACGCCGGAGCCGATCGAGCACGACGGGGAGCTCACCTTCGACCGGCTGGCGGACCTCTACAACTCGGGCACCACCCACGAGGAGGACCAGCCCGTCCATCTCCTCGTCCACGACACCTCGATCTGCGTCGAACGCTGCACCCGGGAGTACGGGAACCCGTGCGAGCGGTTCTGTCCCGCCGCCGTCTACGAGATGGTCGACGATCCGGAGGCCCCACGGGGCCGGCGACTCCAGATCAACGCCAGCAACTGCGTCCACTGCAAGACCTGCGACATCATGGATCCCTATCAGATCATTACCTGGGTGCCTCCGGAGGGCGGCGGAGGGCCGAACTACGGCAAGATGTAACGCTGCAGCTTCCCGTCACGAGTGCGGAGCACCCATGGGGTCGCGCAGGCTCGTCGCGTTGTTCTACCGATTCGTGCGTGAGGAACATCGGGCGTCGATCGTTCGATGGCTCTGGCCCGGGCCCCGCGATCGAGAGATCGATCATCGGGACAGCCGCCGCGTAGGCCCTTCGCAGCCTTCGCGAGATGTGCCCCGTTCCTCCGTGTGATCGCAAGGGCTGTCTCGACGAGAACGGAGGCGTGCGTCTCGCCCTTCAAGGCCTTTCACCATCTGGAATGCAGGGCTCGGAGTGGTAACATTCCAGCCCTCCATGGGGCAGAATATCGGGAAGTTCCAGGTCGTCGAGAAGATCGGAGAGGGTGGCTTCGGGGTCATCTTCAAGGGTCGAGACCCCCACATCAAGCGCCACGTGGCGATCAAGAGCTGCACCTCGGACGATCCCGACATCCGGACCCGTTTCGCCCAAGAGGCGCAGATCGCGGGAAACCTCCACCATCGCCACATCGTGACCGTCTACGACTTCGGCGAGGAGGATGGCGTTCCGTATCTGGTCCAGGAGTATCTCTCGGGGGAGGACCTGGACCGCAAGGTCAAGCGGGGAGACTACATCCCCTTCCCCGAGAAGCTCCTCTACCTGGTCCAGGTGGCCCGGGGGCTGGAGTACGCCCATCGGCAGGGAGTGGTTCACCGGGACATCAAACCGGCGAACATCCGGATCCTGGACGACGGGACGGCGAAGATCATGGACTTCGGGATCGCCAAGCTGGCCAATCAGGACACCGGTCTCACGCAGACGGGAATGACCCTGGGGACGGCGGCCTATCTGGCGCCGGAGCAGATCCGGGGCGAGAGCGTGGACGCCCGGACCGATGTCTTCTCCTACGGGGTCATGGC
>JAWVZJ010000020.1:0-17181 GCA_033722255.1 Thermoanaerobaculia bacterium
AGAACGTTCCGGACCGGCTCGATGACCTCCTCTTCGTCGGTGAGCTGGTCTCGGAAGAACCGTCCTCCGTCGGCCATCGCCGCCTGGAACATGAGGTACGGCACCTCCCGGGGTCCCGGGGGACGATAGGAGACGACCTCGATCCCGCGCTGCGCCAGCAGGGCCGCCGCTTCCCGGACCGCCCGGGCCACGGCCGGTGCCGGGGTGAAGAAGCCGTCGTGTTCGTAGCAGCCGACGCGGAGATCGCTGACGTCCGGCTCGTTCACGGTCTTCGGGAGCGGTGGCACCAGCGGGTCGAGCCCGGTCTGGGCCGGTCCCGCGAGGGTGTCGAAGAGGAGCTGGAGATCTCCGCTGGTCCGGGCCATCGGGCCGGTCTGGGAGCTGGCGACGCCCACACCCTCGAGGAAGCTGTTCGCCCCGAGATTCGACCAGCGGTCGTCGGTGGGCTTCAAGCCACAGATCCCACAGAAGGCGGCCGGGACCCGGATCGATCCACCGATGTCCGTCCCGATTCCGAGGACGCTGATGCCGCTGGCCAGGGCCGCCGCCTCGCCCCCGCTGGATCCGCCCGAGGAGTGGGTGATCTTCCAGGGGTTGTTGGTCCGGCCCCAGAGCGGGTTCACGGTATGGATGGGGGAGGCGAGGGTCTGGGGCACGTTGGTCTTGCCGAGGAGGATCGCACCTGCGTCCAGTGCCGCCCGGACGACGACGGCGTGCTTCTCGGCGGCGCGATCCCGGCGGGACGCCAGGCCCAGGGTCGAGGCCACGCCCCGGGTGTCGATGCTCTCCTTGACGGTGAGGGGGAGGCCGTGGAGGGGGCCCCATCGCTCACCACGGCTCCGGGCCTGGTCCGCCTCCCCGGCACGGCGTCTTGCCCGGTCGTCGAATCGATGGATCAGGGAGTTGACGGTGGGATCGATCTCGTCGGCCCGGGCCAGGAGGGCCGCCACGATCTCCCGGGAGGACAGCTCTTCGGCCTCGAGGCTCTCGAGCATCTCTCGAGCGCTGAGATCGACGATTCTCATCGGCAGAGCGAGAGCCGGCGTCGGGCCGCCCGGGGAAGGCGACGGTCCTTCTGGATCGATGCGACGTCGATGGCGTTCCCTCAGTTGTCGAGGACGGAGCGGACCTGGTCGCCGTAGCCTCGTTGCATCTCGGCCAGGTCGTCCCTCACTCGGTTGAGGGCGAGGACGGCGAGCTCGAAGTGCTCCGCGAGATTGCGAAAGAGCTCGGCCTGGGGAAGGCCGTGAAAGCTGTCGAACTCGGCCACCTTCCGGTACGACTCCCGGCCGGCCTCGGCGTAGTCGACGAAGTAGTCGGGGCCGAGACCCCGGATCCCCAGCGAGCCCAGGAGCTCTGGGAACAGTCCGGTGAAAAAGAGAGTGAAGTCCCCCACGTGCCGGCGGACCTCCCGTTCCCGGGAGAAGCCGCCGGAGCCCAGGAGGGGGCTGGCCTCGGTGAGCATCTCCGCCACTGTGGTGAGGCGACGGCCCTTCCCGTCGCGGACCCGGTAGAGATTGTCGACGTGGGCGAAGTCCGTGAGGACGTCGGCGAGGTAGCCGCTGGTGCCGAGATCGCGCCATCCGGTCTCTCCGAGACGCCGGCGAACGAGCCTTCGGAACAGGCGGCGCAGCGGGTGGTCCCGGGAGATCGTGCGCGTCCTTTCCGTGCGGATGATCTTCTCGTCTTCGGGTTCTTCTCTCATGACCTCATCCCCCTCCGGTGAACACGATAACGTGCCGGGCACCAGGAAAAATTCGTCCTCCCGGCATAGCGGGCGTGGACCGTCCGGACAGCGTCGGGGTGAGGGCAGAGGAGTGGAGGAGTCCATGGTGCCGGGGGCTCGATGGCTCGTTCCGGCGGTCGGGTAGCGTCCACCCGCCCTTCCGGGCGGGTTGGCACCGGGCGATCGGGGGTTTTCCGGTGCTGGGGGTTCTTCTAGCCTCCAATCGGAGCTCCGGCCAGCTGCGGCCGGGGCGGAAAGGCGGAGAAGCTCCGTGGCATCTGGCTCTCTACGAAAGCGGCTCACCGGTCTGGTCGCGGTGTGGATTCTGGTGGTCCTGATCCTGGGGGCCGGGGTCTCGTTCGTGGCGCTCCAGCAGTTCCGGGGACATCTCTTCGCCAATGCCCAGGTGGTGGCGGAGACGATGGCCCGGTCCCTGGACGCTCTCCTTCTGGTGGCTTCCGAGGATCTGGGCCGTCTCTCGGACGAGCTGGAGAGTCTCGATGCCGCCGCTGCCCCGAAGCTCCGGGCGGCGCGATTCCACTCTCTCTTCGGAGCCGCGATTCATCTGGTCAGCGCGGAGGGGGAGGTCTTGGCGACGGACCCGCCGTCGGCTCCGCCTCCGCCGAGTGACTGGCTCGAGGCCGGACACGGAATCTCTGAGCTACAGCCCAGGGGGGCTCCCGGCGCCGGGTTCTCGGTCGCCATGCTCGTTCCCTTCGAGCGCGGGGGGCGGGAATACTTCATCGTGGCCGAGATGAGTGCCGTCGGATCGAGGGTCGGCTCCCTGCTCCGAGAGATCTCCCAGAGCCGGGATCTGGAAGTCGCCGTCCTGGACGGTTCGGCCCGGGTCGTGGCCGCTTCGGCTCACGATGCCGCTCCCTCCCGCATCGACTCCGTCCTCGATCTCGAGGAGAGGGTCCGGGACGGAGAGGCGTTCGTGACCACGATCGGCCGCTGCGTGGGGTGTGCACCCGGCTCGAGCCGGGACGGGAGCTTCCTGACGGCCGTCGCGCCCCTGGAGCACGCTCCCTGGGCCGTGGTGGTGCAGGAGCCGAAGCGGACCGCCTTCGCCCCTCTCACGACGGCGGAGCTCGGACTGATCGGCGCCGTCGTTCTCCTGCTGCTTCTCGGCTTGCCGTTGAACCGGACCCTGGTGACGACGGTGGTGGAACCCCTCACCCGGCTTTCCCGCCGGGCGACCCGCCTCCAGGAAGGAGATCTGGAGACACCGGTCGTGGCCCGCGGGGACCGGGAGATCGAGACCCTCGCTGCGGCTCTCGACGACGCCCGTCGTCAGCTGTCGGCGCACATGGAGGAGCTCCGTCGGCTCAACGAGGGGCTCGAGGACCTGGTGGCGGAGCGGACCGAGGCCCTGGAGCGCCGGGTGGTGGATCTGGAGCTCCTTTCCGGGATCCTGGGGATCGCGGCGGAGGAGCGGAGCACGGAGATTTTCGCTCCCCGGGCCCTGGATCTGATGCTCTCGACGCTTCCACTGGAGGCCGTCGGTCTGGTGGCCATCCCTCCGGATGGACTGCCCCGCCGATTCGCCGCTCCCGACGAGGGGGTCGTGCCCTGGCTGGGCTCCGACAGAGGCCCTCCCGAGGGCTGGAGGATCCGTTGGTTGGCACACCAGGGGGAGACCCTGGGCCGTCTCTACTACCAGTGGACCGAAGAGCCGGACGAGGCGGTGATGAATGGCGTCCAGCGGGCGATGGCCCAGGCCCTCCACGGAGCCTTCCTCTTCGAGCACACCGTGGAGCAGGACTCCCGGCGTCGGGCCCTGGTCCGGAGACTCCTCTCCGCCGGGGAGGAGGAGCGCCGGCGGATCGCCCGGGAGCTCCACGACGAGATCGCCCAATTGCTCACGGCGGTCCGCCTCTCCCTCGGGGAGGTGTCCGAGTACCCCGGCCTCGACCGGGCTCGGGAGATCCTGTCCCGGACCCAGACGGAGATCCACCGGATCATCCACGATCTTCGGCCGTCGCTGCTGGACGATCTGGGCCTCCCGGCGGCGGTACGGTCCTGGGCCACGAGCCGTCTGGCGGCGGCGGGGATCGACGTCCACGTGGAGATCGACGAGGATCTGGAGCTGGACGAGGAGATCGAGATCGCGGCCTATCGGATCTACCAGGAGATCGTCACGAACGTCCTGCGGCACTCGGAGGCCGAGTCCGCGTCGATCGAGCTCTTCCGGGACGGAGACGATCTGGTGCTGGTCGTCGAGGACGACGGTGTCGGCTTCGCCCCCCGGGAGAAAACGAGCACGACGGGGATTCTGGGCATGCGAGAGCGTGCGGCTTTGGTCGACGGTCGGCTCGACATCGACAGCGAGCCGGGGACCGGGACCGTGGTCAGCGTCCGGATTCCGATCCCCGGACGGGAGGAGGTCGCTTGATCGAGATCCTGATCGTGGACGACCACGACCTGGTCCGGGAGGGGATCCGGGCCCTCCTGGAGGGGGAGCCGGACTTCCAGGTGGTGGGCGAGACCGGGGACGGCGGTGAGTCGATCCGTCTCGCTCGGCAGCTCGAGCCCGACGTGGTTCTCATGGACATCAGTCTCCCCGGCGGGATCGGCGGGCTCGAGGCCACCGAGGCCATTCTCGGCGACCTGCCGGAGACCCGGGTGATCCTCCTTACGCAGTACGAGCATCCGGAGTACATCCGGCGGGCCGTGGCCCTGGGTGCCCACGGCTACCTCCTGAAGCGGAGCGTGTCGAGCCAGCTCCACGAGGCGATCCGGGCCGTCCAGAGGGGAGAGCGCTATCTCCATCCGAAGGCGGCGGAGGAGATCATGAACATCGTCAGCGAGGGCCGAAGCCTGGACGAGGACGACTACGAATCCCTGACCCCCCGGGAGAAGCAGGTCTTCAAGCTCCTGGCCGAGGGAAAGACCAGCCGGGAGATCGCCAACTATCTGGGGATCAGCACCAAGACCGCCATGACGCACCGGAGCAATCTCATGGGCAAGCTCGGTCTCCACGCCCGCTCGGAGCTGATCAAGTACGCGATCCGTCGGGGGATCATCCAGGTGGACGCGCCCTAGGCTCTCTCGGATTCCCGGTCGGGATTCCGGTCAGGACCGGGTGCGAGCGGGGTGGAGGGTCGAGAGCATCCGAATCACGTCCTCCTGGCCGAGGTCGCTCCGGATCAGGATCGTCAGGTCCGCCCGGGGGGCCACCACGAAGTGCCGATTCCTTCGGCTCCAGTAGACGGTGGAGGGATGACCGGGGACCGGCTCGGCGTCGGACGGAGCCTCCCGAGAGGCCTTTCCGAGGCTCTCCTCCAGGCTGGCGAAGCGGTCTCCTCGCCAGGTCACGGTCACCCGGGGGACCGGCGAGCGCTCCACCAGGATCGTCGACGGCTCGTCACCGAGGAGCACCGGGTGGTAGGAGGGGACCCACGGCACGAATCCGACGAGATCCTCCACGTCGCCGATCTCGTTGACGAAGAGGGGCCCGGGGGTTGTCGTAGACGGGGTGATCCCCGCCGCGACGTGGACGAGGCGCAGGATCGCGAGGAGGGCCAGGAGGATCACCAGGAAAGCTCCGTAGGCCTTCAGACGATCCATGTCAGCAGCATACCCAGGATCGCTGCCGTCACGACGGGGGCCTCCCCGGGGAGGAGTCCCTCGTCGTCGTAGGGCACTCGACCTCGGAGGACGTCGATGCGACGCCGGAGCGCGCTGCGACTCGACGGATCGGAGGGCGAGGTGTCTTGGTAGAAGGCGAGGAGGGCCCGGGCCAGGGGACGAGGGGAGCCGGAGGTCCGGGCCGCCTCGGCGTCGCAGGCCAGCTCCTCCTCGAAGGTGAGCTCCCGGAAGGCCAGGAGGGCAACGGGGTTGAAGAGCTGGATCAGGCGGAGACCGAAAAGGGTCCGGATCCGGAGCCTCCTTTTCGGCCGCCAGTGGGCGTGCTCGTGACGGATGACGGCCCGGAGCTCCTCCGGCGACAGGGAGGACACCAGGCCCCTGGACAGGGCGACGCGGGATCGTCCCCGTCGGCGGGAGCTGGCCAGGTGGAGCCCGCTCTCTGCCGACAGCGTGACCGTGCAGCAACGCCATCGGGGCAGACTCCGCACCTCCTCCAGAATCTCGTCCGGGACCCTCTCTCGACCGCCGCCTTCCCGACGCAGCACCGGGATCAGCTCCTGGGCGACGGTGATCAAAGCGCACAGGATCCCGACCCCCAGTAGCAGATGTCGGACCGTCCAGGAGGAGGAGAGGGACAATTGCAGGATCCGTTCGCTATCGAACCAGGATCCGCCGCGGTTGAAGGCATCTCGACTCGCGGTCCAGGCGGCCGTGGCCACGGGAAGGGAGAGGACGATTCCCAGGAGAGCCCGGCGGGAACGGCCCGAGGGAATCTTGAGACGACGGGCCCAGAGGAGGAGGATCGAGCCCGCCACGAAGGAGTGGAGGGCGTTGTCCCACAGGAAGGTGGCGACTCCCGTGGGCCAGAGCCCGGAGATCAGCCCCCTCCGTCCTTCGATTCCCGGCCTGATTCTCGACGGACCTCCTCCTCGATCCGATCCCTGGACCTCCCTGCCATCAGCTCTTCGTACTCCAGGGGATGCTCGTGCTCGAGACGCTCCAGGGAGATCTTCCCCGTGAAGATGCTGGGATCGAAGGGAAACACATCGGGATTGAAGTGAGCTCCGTACATGTGCCAGACGAGGATGATCAGGAGGGCCAGGAGAGCCTCGTTGCTGTGCATGACCTTGGCCGCCGGGATGAGCTCCGCCGGCAGGAGCCTGGAGAAGAGGATGGGGTAGTAGAGGATGAATCCCGTCAGCACCATGATCGCGCCGCCGAAGACCAGACCCCAGTACTCGAACTTCTGTCGATAGTCGTATCGACCGAACGCGGGCGGCTCCGGCCGTCGTCCGAAATAGTACTGGAGATTCTGGATCGTGTCCCGGAAGTCCTTCTTGGTCAGCAGCATGGAGGGCTGAGTCCGTCGAGTCGTGATGCCGTAGACCGCGACCGCGAGGTGGGCCAGGGTGAACAAAGCGAAGACGATTCCGGCCACCCGGTGGAGCCACCGGGTGACGAAGATCCCCCCCATCAGCTCGATCGTGCGCTGACTGACGTCCAGATAGGGCCACTTCTGGGGCAGCCCGGTGACGAGGAGGACAGCGAAGAGCACGATGACGAGGCCGTGCTGCACGATGGCCCAGCGGGAGAATCGCCGGACCGTCGTGTCCTCGTCGGGCGCTTTCGAGACCGCCTCGGGGGTCGGAGCTGGGGTCGATGTTTCGGCCATGGGGTCACCTCACCTCGAAACCGTGGCGCGGTACATGTGGAGGCCCACCTGGAGGGCGAGCCCGACGACCATGAAGGGGATCAGGAACCTGTAGAACAGCTCGACCAGGTAGACCAGGGGCGCGTGCTTCAGGGACGGCTCGTAGTGCGAGAGCCAGGCGGCCGGGAAGTCGGCGGCTGCCCCCTCGTGGCAGTCGGCGCAGACCGCCTCCACCCGCGCCTTCATCTCCTCGGCCGGGATCTGGTCCGGGGATTGGATGTCGTGGACACCGTGGCAGTGGGCACAGGTCACGACCAGCTGTCGCTCCTGGACCTCCTCGGGGTCGGCCAGGGCCGCCGTGACTCCGTGGAAGTCGGTCATGTAGGTCGTCGCCACCCGGTCCGAGAGCCCGAATCGCTGCATCAGCTCGCCGTCGCCGTGGCAGTCGATGCACAGCTCCGGGGACTGGACCTGAAACGCCGCCGTCCCCGGATCCCGGATCGTGTGGGCCGTGTGACAGTCGGCGCAGGCCGGGACCGACTCGATGCCGTCCTGGACCAGCGCCGCTCCGTGGACGCTGGCGGAATAGGTCTCGTAGACATCCTCGTGGCAGGTGGCACAGCTCCGGGACATCATCGTCTCCTTGGCCCTGGGGTCGGGAATGTCGTGGGCTCCGTGACAATCGGTGCAGACCGGCGCCACGTCGACCCCGTGCTCCAGGAGCTCGAAGTGGATGCTCTCGAGACTCCGGGTATAGGTGTCGAAATGACAGGACTTGCAGGCATCCGCCGACTGGAGCACGTACTCCCGGCGACCGGGAAAGGTCTCGCCGCTGGGATGGACGTCGTCGGAGTCGTAATCCTCGTGGCAGTCGGTGCAGACGAGGTCGCCACCGTGAACCGAGTCCCCCAGCGCGCCCGGGTCGACGTACAGACTCATCTCGGTGCCGTCCTCGAGCTCGAGGGTGAGCCCCTCGTCTCCGTGGCACATGAGGCAGTATTCGACGGACTCCGACAGCTCCTGGGCGGCGATCCCGGGTGCGAGCCCCAGGGTCAGTGCAATCCACGTCAGGGCGATTCCCGGCAGGAGGGCCCGGGCGGAGTCCCCGCCCGGGCCCTCTCCTTTCCTGCCTTCGGAAGGTGAGGAGTTCACTCCTCGTCGAGATCCCTCCTCGCCTCCTCCGCCCAGTCGTCCCGGGGGGCGGCCCGATCTTCGGCCCGGGGCCGATCCTTTTCCGGTCGATCGGCCCTCTTTCTCCGGCCCAGGTGAGCCCAGACCGGCTCCCAGACCGGGCGCAGCACCCGGAGGGCGGCCAGGGACGCGTCGACGCTCACACCCCAGAGCTTGCGCGCCACCAGAGCTCCGAGCATCACGAACCCCACCAGGGGCAGGAAGATGAAGTAGGCCAGGCTCAGAATCGGGGCCAGGATCAACATGGCCAGGGCGGGAACCCTGCGATAGGTTCGCTCGCTCGAGCCCGGGAGCCGGCCCTCCTCGTCCATCGACACGAATCGGATCTCTGCGAGATCGAAGTAGATCCCGGGATCCGCGGTTTCTTTTCCTCGGTAACGCCTCATCGTCGGCCTCCTTTCTGTTCACCTTCAGAGTAGGCCTCTGGGCGTCGGAGGAAAATCGGTCGAATACCCTATTTTCCGGGGGAATTCGCCCGATTTTTCGAAAGGAGATGACCGAGATCCGAGGGTACGGCCTCCTTCGGGTCCGAGAGGTCGTGAGTCGGCCGCCGATCGGTGGATGAACGTTCCCTGGTCCGACGTTTGTCATGGGAGAATCATCTGTGCGGCACGGAGCTCCCTCAACGCCCCATCGGTGTGCCCGCGGTCCCACCCCAAGAGGGGGGATCGCCGACCTCGGAGCCGGGACCGAAGCCGTGTATGACGGCGGTCAGGGACGCCTCCGGATTCCGAGAGCTAGATTCCACTCCGACGATGGATACCTCGAGCCCCGATCGAGTCCAGAAGGCGGGGGGATGCAGGGTCGGACCCGACGGCGGCACGGACCTCCCCTTCTTCCGGCGCCTGGTCGAAGAGGGGGTCTCCCGGCGAAGAGGACGGACGGAGACGGTGCAGATCAACCTGGGCCGGATCTGCAATCAGTCCTGTACCCACTGTCACGTCAACGCGGGGCCGAAGCGCGCCGAGAGCATGGAGAGGGACACGGCTCGGCGGGTCACCGATCTTCTGGAAAGGAGCCCGGGGGTCGGTACCGTGGATCTGACGGGTGGCGCCCCGGAGCTCAACCCCTGGTTCCGGTTCCTGGTGAGCGAGTCCAAACGCCAGGGCAAGCAGGTCATCGATCGCTGCAACCTGACCGTCTTCTTCGAGAAAGGCCAGGAGGATCTCGCCCCCTTTCTTCGGGAGCACGAGGTCGAGGTCGTGGCCTCTCTACCGTGCTACACGCAGGAGAACGTCGATCGTCAGCGGGGTCGCGGGGTATTCGCCAAGAGCGTCCGCGCCCTTCGGGAGCTGAACCGCCTGGGGTACGGCCGGGAGGGGACGGGACTCGACCTCTCCCTGGTCTACAACCCCGGGGGACCGGGGCTTCCGCCCTCTACCGAGGACCTCGAGGAGGCGTATCGGACCCGGCTCCTCGAGGATCACGGAATCGTGTTTACCCGGCTCCTGACCCTCACCAACGTTCCGATTCATCGGTTCCGGGCTCGCCTCCTCCGGCGAGGGGAGCTGGAAGAGTACCGGCGCCTCCTGAGGGAGAGCTTCAATCCCGTCGCCGCCGAAGGGGTGATGTGTCGAACATTGGTGTCGGTGGGATGGGACGGCATGCTCTACGACTGCGATTTCAACCAGATGCTCGAGCTTCCCCTGGGCGGTCGTCCCCGGACGATTCACGACGTCGAGAGCTTCGACGCCATCGACGGAGGAGAGGTCGCCTTCGGGGAACACTGTTTCGCCTGCACGGCAGGGGCCGGAAGCTCCTGCACCGGTGCGATCGTCTGAAGGTCGCCGAATCCGGGAGATCGTGGAACAATAGGGTCCGCGTCCCCCTGCTCCCCTCGCCGTGGTGGACGAATTCCCAGGGACACTGGAGCCGGTCGATCCTGACCCAAGGCAGATGCCGGCCGAGCCAGATAGTATTGTCTTCCCGATCCCGCGGAGCCCGTTCCATGTCGGAAGAGAGATTCGAGAAGACCTTCACCGTCCGCTGGGCCGATCTGGACTCCAACGGACACATGGCGAACACGGCATACCTGGACGTCTGCGTGGACGTGCGGCTCGGTTATCTGGCGGAGCGGGGCGTCGCCCCCCGAGACCTGAAGGAATTCGGAATCGGTCCCGTGGTGCGTCGGGACGAGGTGGACTACTTCCGGGAGCTCCGGTTGGGGGAGAGCTATTTCGTGGACTACGAGCTCGCCGGGGCGAGCGGGGAGCTCTCCCGGTTCCGGATCCGGAACCGGTTTCGCAACGAGGCGGGAGACCCGGTGGCGGAGGTGGTCAGCACCGGGGGATGGTTCGACCACGAATCCCGAGAGCTCGTGACTCCCCCGGAGAAACTGAGGAAGGCGCTTCTGTCCCTGCCCCGGAGCGACGATTTCGAAGAGCTCGCGCCCAGTGTGCGAGGTCCGGACTGATAGGACGGCGATGATCTCCCCGAACCCGCTGACGCCCGGGCCGCGACTTCCATGACACGCCGCCGTTCCGCAGCCATTCGCCTCCTGCGACCCTTCCAGACCTTCTTCCACCTCGAGTCGGCCAGCGGGATCCTGCTGCTGTTGGCCGCCGTGGTGGCGCTGGTGTGGGCGAACTCTCCCCTGGCCGAGAGCTACTTCGGCCTCTGGGAGACGAAGATGACGGTGGCCGTGGCGGACTTCGCCATCGCCAAGCCCCTGCTGCTCTGGATCAACGACGGTCTGATGGCGATCTTCTTCTTCGTGGTCGGCCTGGAGATCAAGCGGGAGATCCTGGTGGGAGAGCTCGCCTCTCCGAAGAAGGCCTCCCTGTCGGTGATGGCCGCCATCGGGGGCATGGTGGTTCCCGCCCTGATCTATGCGGCATTCAACGTCGGAGGTCCGGGGAGCGCCGGCTGGGGAATCCCCATGGCCACGGACATCGCCTTCGCATTGGGAGTCCTGGCCCTCCTGGGGAGTCGGGTACCGGTGGCGCTGAAGGTCTTCGTGACGGCGGTGGCCATCGTGGACGATCTGGGAGCGGTGCTGGTGATCGCCGCCTTCTACACGGCCAAGCTTTCCGTAGCCATGCTGGGCGTCGGAGCGGCATTTCTCGCGGTCCTCGTTCTCCTCAATCTCTCCGGAGTCCGTCGGACCTGGCCCTACGCGCTGCTGGGGCTGGGACTCTGGGTGGCGTTCCTCAAATCCGGCGTGCACGCCACCATCGCCGGGGTGCTCTTGGCCTTCACCATCCCCGCCCGGCGCCTCATCGACGCCGGCAGCTTCCTGGACCGGGCCCGGACCTACTTGGACGAGTTCGCCGATGACCAGCAGCCCGGACGCTCGGAGCCCACGGCGGACCAGAGGGACGCCCTCCACTCCCTGGAGCATGCGGCAGAACAGCTGGAGACGCCGCTCACCAGGCTGGAGCACGCGCTCCATCCCCTGGTCGCCTACTTCGTCATGCCGGTCTTCGCCCTGGCCAACGCCGGAGTGGCGCTGCAAGGTGATTTGGGCGAGACCCTCGCGAGTCCCGTGACCCTGGGGATCGTTCTGGGACTCTTCCTGGGCAAGCAGATCGGGGTCTTCGCCTTCGCGTGGCTCGCCGTGAAGGTGGGCTTCGCCGCCCTGCCCGCCGGGGTCCGGTGGGCTCAGATCTGGGGAGTAGCGCTGCTGTGCGGCATCGGCTTCACCATGTCCCTGTTCATCGCCGGCCTCGCGTTCGGGGAAGCCGAGCTCCTGACCGCGGCGAAGGTGGGGATCCTCGCCGGTTCCCTACTATCGGGTGGGGTTGGAGCTCTCGTCCTGATCAAGAGCCGGTCCGACGGCGCTTGAAGGACCAGGTGAACCGGAAACGGGCGACCTCGGTGCCGTCGGGCATCCGGCCCACGGTCTCCACGGTGGTCGTTGCGGGCTCGCCGTCGGCCAGGGTCCGGCGGACGGCGTCGAAGATCTCGGGCCCGTCCTCACAGGTGAAGGTGGTGGTGTCGGTTGCCTTTTTGCCGAAGCTGGCCTCGAGGCCCGTGATCAACATGGCCACCGAGGCCGGGGCGGACCGGACGGCCAGGAGGGCCAGGGCTCCCGTGGAGAGCTCCGCCGCCATGCTCTGCGCCGCGAAGTAGGTAGACCGGAAGGGGTTGGTGGTGCGCCAGCCGTAGGGAACCGTCGTCCGGCAGGCCTCGGGATCCAGATCCACGACCCGGAGGCCGGCGAACAGCGCCAGGGGGAGCTTGAAGAGCATGAAGGCCCGGAGAGACCAGGGGTTGGTGATCCGGCGCCGGAGGTCTTCGAGCCTCTCCGGATCCGGAAAGGGATCGATCTCTTCTGGTGGCCCCGGGGTGGTTCCATCGGCTCGATCGTCGAGGTTCTCCGGCATCTGGCTTCGTCCTCCAGAGTTCGATTGAAGATCCGGCCCGCCCTTCCCGGGTGTCGTCCCCACGGACCCCAGGCGAACTTTATGAGCTGGCCACCTCGGAAACGACTCTACCCGCTCTCCTTGCCTCGGATCAGGGTCGTCCGCCCCCTCGGTGATGGCTACGGAGCCCGGAGACAGACCGATTCATGCATCTGATCCTTCTCTCACGGCGCGTCCGGACGGACTCTCTGCTCGAGGGACCGTGAGAGGATGCAGGAAATGGATCTGATCGAGCACCAGGGGGTGGAGGGCCTGCGGGTGGGCCGGTTTCCGGGCCGGATCAACACCACTTGCATCCTCTATCGCCTCGGGGAGACGGTGATCGATACCGGGCCGGCCAACCAGTGGTCGACGGTGAAGCGGTTCCTCCGGGAACGATCGGCGGAGCGGATCCTCGTGACCCACCACCACGAGGACCACGGCGGCAATCTCGCCCGGGTCGTCCGGGCCACGGGGGGGACGAGCTACTCGCCCCGGGCCTCCCGCCGGCCCCTGGCGGAGGGATTCCCCCTCCATCTCTACCGCCGGATCGTCTGGGGCCGTCCGGAAACGGTGGAGCCCACGACCATTCCACCCCGGATCCCCGCCGGCGGGTCCTCCAGCCTGACGCCGATCGCGGCTCCGGGCCACTCCGCCGACATGACCTGCTATCTGGAACCGGACCGGGGCTGGCTCTTTTCCGGGGACCTCTACGTCTCCTCCCGGATTCGCTATCTCCGGCGGGACGAGGATCTCCCCCGTCAGCTCGAGACCCTCCGCTCGGTGTTGGAGCTCGACTTCGAGACCGTGTTCTGCTCCCACCGAGGCGTCCTGTCCGAGGGTCGGGAGGCCCTGGCCCGGAAGCTCGATTTTCTCGAATCCCTGGTGGAGCGGGTACAGAATCTCCGAAGGCGGGGGATGAGCCCCGGGGCCATCACTCGCGAGCTCCTGGGCCGGGAGGACCTGATGAGCTGGATCACGGCATTCCACTACTCGAAGCGGAACCTGGTCGAGGGCTGCCTGGCGGTCCTGGGGGAGGAGTCCCGGCCACCGGGTGAGGGAGACCCTTCCCGAGTCGATTGACTCGATTCCTCGGGTGATCCCGGGGACGATCGGTTGCCGATCGGAGTCTCCCGAGGTTGCCACCCCTGGATCAGAGGCTCCCCACGTACTGGACCATCCGCCGGCGCATTTTCGGGTCCGGGAGGCGCCCCCGGAGGGCTTCCATGTTTTCGAGCATGTGATCGACCCGGGAGGTGGCGGGGATGGCGCAGGTGACAGCCGGGTGAGAGACGATGAACTTCAGGAGGAACTGGGGCCAGGTGGCGCAGTCGATCGCCGACGCCCAGGACGGCAAGGGATGGGGCTCGAGCTCGTCGATCAGGGCGCCCCGGCGGAAGGGTCGGTTCACCAGCACCCCGAGGCCCCGATCCGCCGCCAGGGGGAGGAGGCGGCGCTCCGCCTCCCGGTCCCGGACGTTGTAGGTGAGCTGGACGAAGTCGAAGGCTGGCTGTTCCCGCATGAGCCGTTCCAGCTTGCGGTGCCTCCGGCCGTGGGAGGTGGTCATCCCGATGTACCGGATCGCGCCCTCGGACTTCATCTCCTGGAGGGTCGGGAGGTGGGATTCCCAGTCCACCAGGTTGTGGACCTGGAGCAGGGAGAAGCGGTCGACCCCCCAGAGCTCGTGGGACTCCCGGATCTGCTTCCGCCCCAGCCAGGCGGTCGGGGTCCACACCTTGGTGGCGGAGAAGAGGGAGTCGTCGTTCTCGAGCCGTTCGAGGCAGTATCCGATCACCTCCTCCGAATAGCCGTACATGGGAGAGGAGTCGATGACGGCGCCGCCCTTCTCGAAGAAGGCCCGGAGGACGTCGACCCGGGAGGAGCGGAGCCGGTCGATCGGGGGCACGTTGAAGGTGATCCAGGAGCCCATCCCGATCGCGGGGATCGTCTCTCCAGTCTTCGGGATCGCCCGGGTGATCGGCGGGCCGGTCAGTCTCCTGCCCAGGATCCCGCCTGGGACCAGCCCCGTCGCCAGGGTCAGCATTCCGGCAGCCCTCAGGAATCGTCTCCGGGTCAGGTTCCGGGAGGGAGGTTCTTCGGATCCGGACGATCCGGTGGTCATGGTGCGGTCCTCGGAGGATCGGTTCGCGATATCCGGCGTACCCGCTTCGAGAGGGGCGCTCTCCAGAGGGGCCGGTCCATTGTACGCGAGATCGTCGCGACCGGAGCACGGCCTGTCGATCCTTCCCTCGGATCGGTCACCGTGCGGACTCCGTGGGTTTGGCCGGGCACGAGATATGCTTCACGAGACAGGAGCCGCGTCGCTTCGTCCGGGGTCGGCAGAGCGTCCAAGTCGCGGGCGGGGGGTAGAGAGCGGGACCGGGCCGGTGTCCGGATGCGGCTGTCGATCCTTACCAACGGGAGTCCACCATGATCCGTAGGTTCGTCGAGTTGCTGGAAGTCGTGGGGGTTCGAAGCCGACACACGTTCATCGTCGGCGGTTCGATCTTGCTCTTCGGGCTGTTCGGCGTGGCGGCCGGTGCGCAGGAGCCGGGCACCTATCGATTGGTCTTCTCGCCGCCCGACCCGGTGGTGTCGGAGGATGCGGGCCAGCTCGAGCTCGAGGTGTCGATCGAGGAATGCAGCGAACCGCGGAACGCCGTCGTGTGGCGGACTTCGGCCGAGGGAGGCTCGAGCCCCTCGGCCGCGCCAGGCGAAGATTTCGGGACCGTGACTCCCCCGGAGATCACTCTGGGTGAGGGAAGCCCGACGGGAACCGTCACTCTTCCGATCCTCCAGGACGAGTCGCCGGAGGGGATGGAGGAGGTGATCCTTCGTCTGGACACCGAGGGTGGTGGAGTGTTGGGCTGTGAGGAGGGGGCTCGGAGGCCAGAGGAGGGCGGAACCGAGGTGCGGATCCTGATCGAGGACGACGAGGTCTCGCCGGGCGACCTTCCGGAGGTGTCGGTGGGACATGCCCGGGTGGTGGAGGGGGACTCCGGGATCCGCCAGATGGAGTTCTCACTCCGTCTCTCCGTACCCGGAGACGAGGAGGTCCGGGTCCGGGTGGGGACCGTCGAGGGAACCGCCACCGCCGACGAGGATTTCCGACCGATCGAGCGGACCGTGAGGATTCCCCGGGGCGAGGACGCGGAGACCGTGCGCGTGGCGGTGCTCGGCGACGGGATCGAGGAGGAGAACGAGACCTTCTCCCTGGAGCTCGCGGAGCCCGAGAACGCCGTCCTGGGCACGGCGACGGGTCAGGGTCTCATCGAAGACGACGATTCGGCCCGGTCGGTGAGCCTGGAGATCGTGGGCTCGGACGGGCGCCGGGCGTCGCCGGGCGAGATCGTGGTTCTCCAGGTGCGGATGCTCACCGAGAGCGGTTCCCCCGCTCCGGAAGCCGAGGTCCAGTGGCGAATGAGCTCCGACACGGACGGAGAGCTCCTGGACGGACCTGTCACCTTGACCGACGACGCCGGGATCGCCAGCCAGAGAGTCGCAACCGGCGAGAATGCGGGCGTTTCGAGTGTCGTGGCCCGGGATGCCGGAGGCACCCGGGAGGTGTTCTTCACCGTGACGGTGGGGGAGACCTTCCGGCCGTAGGGCTTTCGGGACGGTCACCGATCCGAACCGGGACGGTGGTCCCGGTCCCATCGCTCAGGCATCGTCGTCCACCGGTTTCCGGGCCCGGATCAGGGCCGAGGCGAGGAGTCCGTCGACCGAGTCGGGCTCGATCCCCTCCTCCGTCAGGAGCTTTCGGCCTGGCGCTCCCAGGTCCTCGATCGAAAGGGAGCGCACGACCTCGATCTCCACGCCCAGGAACCCTGCGGAGCGGAGCAATCGTCGGTATTCGTCGATCTCCACGGCGCCCGCGATGCAGGCGGTCCAGAGCTCCTGGCGCCGGCGGAGTCCCGGCGGCAGCTCTCCCGTAGTCACGATGTCGGCCACCGCGAGACGTCCTCCGGGACGGAGGATCCGATGGGCCTCCCTCAGGGCCCGGGGCTTGTCCGGGGAGAGATTGATGACGCAGTTGGAGAGAACGACGTCGACGCTTTGGTCGGGCAGGGGGATCTCTTCGAGGGTCCCCCGGAGGAACTCGACGTTCTCGACCCCGGCCTTCGCCTGATGCCGGCGAGCCAGCTCCAGCATCTCCTCGGTCATGTCCAGACCGTAGGCGGTTCCTCCGGGGGCCACCCTGCGGGCCGAGAGGAGGACGTCGAGGCCGCCCCCGGAACCGAGGTCCAGGACGTCCTCCCCGGGCCGGAGCTCGGCCAGGGCGACGGGATTGGCACAGCCCAGGGACGAGGCGGTGACCTCGGCGGGCACCTCGTGGCCCATGGATCCGTAGAGCTCCCGGCCCGGGGCGAGCTTCGAAGGAGTGGAAGATCCGCGACCGCAGCCCGAGGGTTCGCCGGTCGTGGTCTGCCGGGCTGCCTCGGCATACCGGGCCCGGACCCGGCTCCGGGTGCTCTCCCCGGTCCGATGGTCCGTTTCTGGGGGACGACGTGCCGTCGCCAGGAACACGTCGATGGCGGCCTCCTCTCCGCAGGAGGAGGTGGAGCAACAGGACTCTTCCGCGTCCCGGATCTCCGTCTCCTGGAACCCGGCGTCTCGAAGCCATCCCTCCACGTCGTCCCGGTGGAAACCCAGCCAGCGGTCGTGTTGCTCGGTCCGCA
>JAWVZJ010000021.1:0-17133 GCA_033722255.1 Thermoanaerobaculia bacterium
AGGAGTGGATCTCCCCCAGAACAAGCACGTCTGGATCGGATTGACCTACATCTACGGCATCGGGCAGTCCCGGTCCCAGCAGATCCTGGAGACCGCGAACGTGGACGGGTCCACGAAGGTGAAGGACCTGACCGAGGACGAGGTGCGCCGCATCCGGAGCGTGATCCAGGAGCAGGGCGGTGTGGAGGGCGAGCTGCGTAAGGAGGTCGCCCAGAACATCAAGCGACTCATGGAGATCGGGAGCTACCGGGGGGTGCGCCACCGGAAGGGTCTTCCCGTCCGGGGTCAACGGACGAGCACCAATGCCCGAACCCGGAAGGGTCCCCGAAAATCCGCCGTGGCGATCCGCAAGAAAGCGGCTAAGACCAAGAAGTAGGGAATTTCAGAGATGGCGAAGAAACAGAAGAAGAAGGATAAGAAGAGCAAAGCCGGTCGGCGCAAGGAGAAGCGGGTCGTTCCCCATGGAGTGGCTACCATCAAGGCCACCTTCAACAACACCGTGGTCTCCATCAGCGACCCCGAGGGGAACGTCGTGGCCTGGGGATCGGCGGGGAAGGCGGGATTCAAGGGATCCCGGAAGGGAACCCCCTTCGCGGCCCAGATGGCCGCCCAGAGCGCGGGAAACGCCGCCCGGGACATGGGGATGCGGAGCATCGACGTGAAGGTCAAGGGCCCCGGAGGTGGCCGGGAGTCGGCGATCCGATCCCTCCAGAACTCCGGGCTGGACGTGAAGTCGATTCAGGACGTCACGCCCCTGCCTCACAACGGTTGCCGACCGCGGAAGCGGCGGCGAGTCTGACGGGCTCGGTCTACGCAGGATAGAGAGGAGAAAGAACGTGGCACGGTACACAGGACCAGTTTGTCGGCTCTGCCGCCGGGAGGGGATGAAGCTCTTCCTGAAGGGCGAGCGGTGTTTCAAGGAGAAGTGCGCCATCGAGCGTCGCGGCTATCCGCCGGGTCAGCACGGCCAGCGCCGCCGCCGCCGCAGGGGGAACTACGGTCCCCAGTTGCGGGAGAAGCAGAAGGTCAAGCGGATCTACGGGGTGCTCGAGAAGCAGTTTCGCAAGTACTTCAAGGAGGCGGATCGACTGAAGGGCATCACGGGCGAGAACCTGCTGATCCTCCTGGAACGGCGTCTGGACAACGTGGTCTACAGCCTCGGCTTCGCCTCCTCCCGGGCCCAGGCCCGGCAGCTGGTTCGCCACGGCCACATCGAGGTCGACGGTCGAAAAGTCTCGATCCCCTCGTACCAGGTTCGGGTGGGCCAGATGATCTCGGTGAAAGAGGCGAGCCAGAAGAACGAGTTCATCCAGGCGTCCATGGAAGGTGCCGGCGGCCGGGGGATCCCGCCCTGGCTGTTGCTGGACATCGAGAACTTCGAGGGTGAGGTCAAGAGTCTCCCGACCCGGGAGGACATCAAGCTCCCGATCCAGGAGCAGCTCATCGTCGAGCTCTACAGCCGTTGATCCGGCTCCGCCGTCGGCGAGACCGCGGCGGGCCGGTCGCCCCCGTGGAACGGCGGATCGATCCGAAGCCAGAAACCGAACAAGCGTAGACGACAGGAGCGGCAGAGATTATGTGGAAGGGATTTCAGAGACCTCAGCGGGTCGAATTCGACCCGGATACCATCACTCCCGAGTACGGGAACTTCACGGCCCAGCCCTTCGAGCGGGGGTTCGCGACGACCATCGGCAATGCCATGCGCCGATGCCTCCTCTCGTCCATCGAGGGAGCGGCGACGACCGCCGTCCAGATCGAGGGGGTGCTCCACGAGTTCGCCTCCATTCCCGGGGTGGTGGAAGACGTCACCGACATCATCCTCTCCCTCAAGCAGGTCCCCCTGGTGCTCCACGGCGAGGAGAGCCGATACCTGACCCTGGATGTCGAGGGCCCGGCGGAGGTCACCGCCGGTGATTTCTCCTCCGATCCCCAGGTGGAGATCGTAGACGAGGACGTGCATATCGCCACCGTCAACGAGGAGGGGCATCTGAAGCTCCAGGCCCGGGTGGATTGGGGACGGGGATATGTCTCCGCCGAGGAGAACTTCGACGAGAGCCTCGGGATCGGATGGATCCCCGTGGATTCGGTCCACAGCCCGGTGAAGCGGGTCTCCTACAGCGTCGGGAAAGCCCGGCTCGGTCGCTCCACGGATTACGAGCGCCTGGAGCTGGAGGTCCGGACCAACGGGACCGTGTCTCCCCAGGACGCCGTGTCCCTGGCGGCCCAGCTCCTCTCGGAGCATCTGACCCTGTTCATGGTCAGCGAGAAGAGGATGCCCGAGATCGAGGAGATCGAGGAGCCGGAGGAGCCGAGCGAGCTCGAGAAGAAGCTCGAGAAGAGCATCGACGAGCTGGCCCTCTCCGTCCGTTCGATCAACACCCTGAAGAATGCCAATATCCACACGCTGAGGGACCTGGTCACCCGGACCGAACGGGAGGTCCTGGAGGCGAAGGGCTTCGGCAAGAAGTCCATGGAAGAGCTTCAGGAGGCCCTGGACGAGACCGAGCTCGAGCTCGGTATGGACGTGGAGGAGTCGGTCTCGGCCTAGCCTGGATCATCCCGAAGGAGGAACGACATGCGCCACAACAAGAAGGGACGGGGCCTGAGCCGGACCGGCGAGCACCGGAAGGCCCTCTTCCGGAACCAGCTCTCCTCCCTCGTCGAGCACGAGCGGATCACGACGACCCTGGCCAAGGCGAAGGAGCTTCGCCCGATCGCGGAGAAGATGGTCACGAAGGGGAAGAAGGACACCGTGGCCGCCCGGCGGCGGGTTCGTCGCTGGCTTCCTGATCGTCGCCACGTGCAGAAGCTGTTCGACGAGATCGCCCCCCGGTTCCTGGAGCGCCCGGGGGGATATCTCCGGATTCTCAAGCTCGGACCGCGGAAGAGCGACAGCGCGGAGATGGCGATCCTGGAATTCGTGGACTACGAGTTCGAGGGCGACGAGTCGGACGACTGAGGACCCTCCCCGGGCTCCGAGGGTCGACGAGGGGCGGCCGGCCAACCCGGGACGAGGAGAGGCTCCGGTTCCAGCACGCCCGATCCGACCCCCCTCACTCCGGGGGTTCGGCAAACCGGAAGACCTTCGCCGTCTCCGCGATTCGGAGGTAATCCCCGGTGGCCAGGAACACGGAACGATCCCGGCGTCCCGGTGTGAACACGATCTCGTCGTTCTCGAGGAGGGCGGGATCGAGATAGAGATCCAGGTCCAGGATCGGCCGCCCGAAGGGAGGGACCGCGCCGGGCTCGCACGACGTGAGCTCCAGGAGCTCCTTCCGGTTCGCGAATCGGGTCCGGGAGACCCCGAGCTCCTTCCGGACGAGCCGGGACCGGATCCGGTCCGAAGCCCGAAGGACGAAGAGCCGGAAGTCCCCGTCGGTCTTGAAGACGATCGCCTTGGCTCCCATGGTGGTCGGAGTGTCCCGGACCGCAGCCGCCTCCTGAGCCGAGGAGATCGGTTCGTGCTCCGTGACCCGGAACGAGCAGTCCCTCCCCCGAAGGAGCTCCAGGATTTCGGGGAAGTGGGAAGGATCTTCGGAGTTTCCGGAGCCTGGGCGAGAGCCGGTACCGTCCGTCATCTCCTCCTCCCTCGACGTCACTTCATCCGATCCGGTTTCCGTCCTCGTCGTAGGTGTAGACGCCCTTGCCGACCTTCCGTCCCAGCCGCCCGGCCCGGACGTACTGGACCAGGAGATTCGGTGGCCGGTAGGTCTCTCCCAGGGTCCGGTGCAGGTATTCGAGGATCGAGAGTCGTACGTCGAGTCCCACCAGGTCGATCATCTCGAAGGGGCCCATGGGATGGTTCAGACCGAGCTTCAGGGCCTTGTCGATGTCCTCGGCGCTCGCCACTCCGGCCTCCAGCATTCGGAAGGCCTCGACCCCGATGAGGGCGTTGATCCGGGAGGTGACGAATCCAGGACTCTCGTTGATGACCACCACCTCCTTCCCCATCCGAGTGGCGACCTCGGCCAGGGTGGCCACGGTGTCCTCCCGGGTCTCCAGGCCCCGGACCAGCTCCACGAGCTTCATGATGTGCACCGGGTTGAAGAAGTGCATCCCCGCGAAGCGCCCGGGCCGTCCGGACCCTGCCGCCATCTCGGTGATGGAGAGGGACGAGGTGTTGGAGGCGAAGATCGTTTCCTGGGGAGCGTGATAGTCGACGTCCTGGAAGGTCTCGATCTTCAGCTTCATGTTCTCGGGCACGGCCTCGATGACGAGATCGGCGTTCCCGACGGCCTCTTCCAGGTCTCCGTGGAGGGTGATCCGCCCAAGGGCGTCCTCGGCCTCGTCCGCTTCCACCTTCCCCCGCTCGACCCCTCCCTCCAGGTTCCGGCGGATCGTCTCCAGGGCTTCGGTCCGGGCGTCCCCGGCCACGTCGTAGAGTCGGGTTCGGAATCCCCCGAGGGCGGCCACGTGCGCGATGCCCCGGCCCATGGTGCCTGCGCCGAGGACGGCAACGGTCTCGATCTGGTGCATGGTCGTCTCCCTCCGAACCTTGGTGTCTCGCGATGGCGGTGGAGCGAATTGTATCGGGTGAACCGGACCGCCCTGGGCCATCGAGCGGTCGTCTTTCCGTTTTCATGCTCATGAATGCCCGAAGCAACGCCACGGGCATGCGGGGCTGCTAGGCTCGGTACCGTGTCGCGCCCTCCTCTGATCCTGGCCCTCCTGTTGGCCCTGACCTCGGGGCTGGGGGTCTCCGGCGTCGAGGTGGAGGCCGCGACCGGCCCTCCGGATGTGCCCGGGCTCGTGGAGCTGGCGGGCCGAGAGGCCTTCGTCCTCTACACGCCGGGTTCCCTGGATCGGGCGTCCCGGGTCCAGGACTGGCTGGAGACCCTCGGTGACGAGTACGCGGGAGTGACGGGAGAGAGGGTCCGCCTCGGGGCCTACCTCCTGGATCGGAGGGAGTGGGAGAGCGCGGATCTGGGGGCGCCGTACGGGTTCCCCCGGTCGGCCGGGCGGGGGCGGACCGTGCTGCCGGCGTTCGGCGACCAGGGGACCGTGACCCTCTGGCGGCGGTACCAGCCCGAGGGTCTACCCGCCCCGGGCGGTTCGCCCGTCCGGGGAACTCCGGAGGAGGCGGCCAGCCTCTTCACCGCCGACCTGTGGGGCCTGTTCGAGACCGCCCGGGGATTGGTTCTCCGGGGGCCCGTGAGGGGCGAGGACCCTTGGATCGACGAGCTCATGGCCCATGCCCTGGCGGTTCAGGCCCTGGAGCGGAGGAACCCCCGGCGGGCCGCCTCCTTCGACCGATTCTGGAGCCATCTGGGGAGGGCGGCAATGGACTCGGTCTCCCGGGGAGGCACCGAAGCCTCCGAAACCTTCGATCGCTGGGTCGCGCACCAGTCTCGCCTCCACGAGCTCGCCCGGAGCATGGCCGACCGGGAAGGACGCCGGGGTGGGGTGTTTTCCCGACTCTGGAGGCTGGGGCGGAAGTCGGACGGCATCCTCACGGAGGACGGGTTGCGGAGGCGGTACCGGGACTCGGTGCCGCTTCCTTGAGGCCCGGATCCGAGCAGGAGTCTCGGGAGAAGGCCGGGCCGAGGCCCCCGTCGCCATCGGGGGAAGAGTCCCGTGGGGTAGACTCACTCCGACGCATTCCACGAGATCGTGTCGACAGCACGGACCGACTCCCCCTCCGGTGCTTCGGCGTCGGGCGAGGAGCCAGAAGAAAGGTGGACGGATGTTCATCCGCTTTGTTCGTCTGAAGGTGAAGGAGGAGTCCGTGGCGGACTTCAGGACGTTCTACGAGGAGCGGGTCATCCCGGCCCTCGACAAGACGAAGGGCTGTCTGTTCGCGGGCCTCCTCGAGCCCTGGCGCGGTGAGGAAGACCATCGGTCCTTGACGATCTGGGAATCGGCGGATGCGGTTCGGGATTACGAGGAGAGCGGCTTGTACCACAGCCTCCTGCGGGGGGCCGAACCCATGCTCTCGGACTCGACCTCCTGGCGGGTCCGCCTCGTGTCCGATCCCGAGGAGACCGCCGACATGGATCGAAGGGAAATTCCCCCGGAGGGCTACTCCGTCGAAGCGGGAGGTGGAGAGGAGGGCCTCGAGGGGGCCGCCCCCTCCGTCTATGTCCGCATCGTGTCGATCCGGACGGAGGAGGGTCGGGTCCGAGACTTCCTCGACATCTACGAGGAGCACGTGCTTCCGGCGCTCAGGGAGCAGCCGGGATGTCGCGGGGTCTTCCTGGCCGAGGGAGTAGCCGACGAGAACGAGATCCTCTCGATCTCTCTTTGGGATCGGGAGGAGGACGCGGTTCGCTACGAGATGAGCGGAGAGTTCGAACGGCTGACCTATCGGTTGGAGGAGACCTTCTCCCGGCTCCGGGACTGGCGGCTCTCCCTGGAGTCGACGGCGGAGGGCGAGATCGCGACCCCGGACGTGGAGGGATATCACCTGGTGGCGGCCCGTCGACTCTGACGATCTCCAGCAGTCCCACAAGCTCGTGGCGTTTCATTGGGCATTCACGACGTTGGAAATGGGGACCTGACCGGTTGATGACCCTGGGCCGCTCCCGCGCCCTCCGGACCTCTCGCGGTGCTCTATCTGTTCTCCGATCGGGGGAGGAGCCGAGAGCCGGGTCTCGGGGATGGAGCCCTCTGCCGGAGTGCGGCACGGATCGGGGGTCTTGGGGCATGCCGGCCCCTCCTCTCTGAGAGACGGAAGGGATCGTCCACTCTCGGGCGGATTGACACGGTGCGGCATTCTCCTTACCATGCGAAGGCTGGTGCCCGTCGACGACGCTCCGCGGAAACCGCTCCAGACGACTCCGCCACCGGGCTTCGGGAGCAAAGGAGGAATAGCATGGCCGACGCGAAGATCGAGAGCCCCTCGTCCGAGACCTCCCCCGCCGATCTCGAGATCCGGGAGGGCATGGCGTGGATCACCCTGGATGCACCGGGGAAGCCGGTGAACACCCTCTCCCGGGACCTGATGGTCTGGTTCGAGGAGACACTGAAGGAGCTGGAAGACAGCGGCCTCGGAGGCCTGGTGATCCGTTCGGGCAAGCCCGGGACCTTCATTGCCGGGGCAGACATCGACGAGCTCCAGGAGCTGGAGGACCCGGGAGAGGTCCGGGATCTCCTGAAGAAGGGGCACGCCCTGTTGCGCCAAATGTCCGGGCTTCCGTTCCCGGTCGTGAGCGCGATCCACGGAACCTGCCTCGGAGGGGGTCTGGAGCTGGCCCTGGCCGGAGATTGGCGCGTCGCCACCGAAGACCGGCGGACCCGGTTGGGCTTGCCCGAGGTCCAGCTCGGCCTGATCCCCGGTCTCGGTGGGACCCAGCGCTTGCCCCGGCTCATCGGAGTTCCCAAGGCCCTGGATCTGATCCTGACCGGGAAGCGGGTCCGTCCCGGGAAGGCGAGGCGGATCGGCCTCGTGGACGAGCTCTGTCATCCCGCGGACCTGGAAGAGGGGGTTCAGCGGATGGCTCGCCGGGGCAAGAGAGACGAGGGGAAGTCGTGGGGGCGCCAGGGTCTGGCGGACAAGGCGGGAGACCTGATGGCCAGGACCCCGCTGGCGGACCGGGTCGTCTACGACAAGGCCCGGGAGAAGGTGCTCTCGAAGACCAGCGGTCACTACCCGGCCCCCCTCACCGCGATCGACGTGGTTCGGCGGGGCCTCGGGGAATCCCTGGAGCGGGGCTCGAGATCGAGTCGGAGGCCTTCGTCGAGCTCGTGGTGTCGGACATCGCGAAGCACCTGATGGGCATCTTCTTCATGAAGAACGAGGTGGACGCCCGGTCGAAGAAGATGGCCGAGGACGGCCGGTCCGTCTCCGGAGTCGGTGTCCTCGGCGCCGGGCTCATGGGCGCCGGCATCGCCGGCGTCCTGGTTCGGAAGGGTGCCGACGTGGTGATGAAGGACCGGGACTTCGATGCCCTGGCTGACGGAACCGAATACGTGGCGGAGCGGATCCGGGAGCGGACCCGCCGTCGGAAGATGACCGAGGTCGAGGGCAAGGAGGCCCTGGCCCGGCTCCATCCCACCGTCCTCTACGTCCCCTTCGACCACCTGGACTTCGTCATCGAGGCGGTGTTCGAGGATCTGGAGATCAAGCGAACCGTCCTGGAGGAGACGGAGTCCGTGGCCGAGGAGAACCTGATCTTCGCCTCCAACACCTCCACCATTCCCATCGCGGAGATCGCCGAGGCGAGCCGGCGACCGGAGAACGTGGTGGGAATGCACTTCTTCTCCCCCGTCCACAAGATGCCCCTGCTTGAGGTCATCCGGCATCCGGAGACCTCGGAGGAGACGGTGGCGACCACCGTGGCCCTGGGTCGGCGAATGGGGAAGACGGTGATCGTGGTGAACGACGGTCCGGGATTCTTCACCTCCCGGGTCCTCGGTCCCTACGTGAACGAGGCGGTCTGGTGTCTGAGCCAGGGGGCGAGGATCGAGGCCGTGGACGAGGCCCTGACCCGATGGGGATGGCCGGTGGGAGCCCTGACCCTCCTGGACGAGGTGGGCCTCGACGTGGGACACCATGCCGGACAGGTGATGTTGGAGCACTTCGGTGACCGTCTGGAGGTTCCTCCTGCCTTCCAGACGATGATCGACGAGGGGCGGAAGGGACGGAAGTCCGGCCGGGGCTTCTACCGCTACGAGGACGGAGAGAAGGCCGGGCCCGACGAGGCGGTGTACGAGCTCCTGGATTGGGAGGAGAGCGGTGTTCCCGCCTCGGAGATCTCGGAGCGGTGCTGGCTCCAGATGCTCAACGAGGTCGCCCGTACCCTCGAGGACGGGGTGATCGAGAACCCGGCCGACGTGGAGATCGGGGTGATCTTCGGCCTCGGGTTTCCCCCGTTCCGGGGGGGCATCCTGCGACATGCCGATGAGATCGGCCTCTCCACCGTCGTGGAGCGCCTGGATCACTACCGGGATCGGTACGGGCACCGTTTCGAGGCCGCCGACCTTCTCCGAAAGAAAGCCGAGGAGGGGGCGACCTTCCACCCGTGACCGGGAGCGGGCGGGTCGTCGCGCTCTCCGGGTTCAAGGACTCGGGGAAGACCACCCTCCTCGAGGCCCTCATCCCACGGCTCCGGCAACGGGGCCTCTCGGTGGCCGTGGTGAAGAACGACGTCCACGGCGTCCGGGTCGACGCCCCCGGCACGGACTCGGATCGGCTCTTCCGGGCCGGGGCCGACGTGTCTCTCCGGGGTCCCGAGCAGGTCCTCGAGCGCCGACGGCTCGGCTCCCCGGGCGAGGACTCCCTCGAGGACGTGGCCGGGGCCCTGACCCTTCACCACGACCTCGTCCTGGTGGAGGGGGGCAAGTCCACGGAGTTCCCCAAGCTCTGGCTGGCGGAAGGGTCGGCGGGGGTTCCGGATGGGATCCCGTCGGTCCTGGAGGTGCTCCCCCGGCGACCGGAGCGAGAGGAGAGGGCCCTGGCCCGGATCGTGGCCCTCCTGGAGGAGGCCTGGGCGGCACCGGACCTGGCGGCGGGCGTCCTGGCCGGAGGAGCCAGTCGGAGGATGGGCCGGTCGAAGGAGGAGCTGGAGGTCGAGGGGGTGCCTCTGCTGGAGCGCACGGGCGAGATCCTGGGGCGCCTGGGCGGGCCGGTGGTGCGCCTGGGAGGACGAGGAGGGCCGTTCGCCACCCTCCCGGATCCGCCGGACCTGGAGGGCCCGCTGGCGGGCATGGTGGCGGCTCGACGGTGGGCGCCGTTCCGGACCTGGGTCTTCGCCGCCTGCGACATGCCCCTGCTGCGACCGGAAGCCTCGAGCTGGCTCCTGGAGCAGAGGCGACCGGGATGCTGGGCCGTCCTTCCCCGGGTGGACGGCGTCGTGCAGCCCCTCTTCGGCGTGTACGAGCCGATGATCGGCCCCGCCCTGGAGAGACTGGCGAGATCCGGGGAGCCCTCTCCCACCAGACTCTCCGACCTGCCCCGGGTCGAGTCTCCGGAGCCCCCGGCCTCCCTGACCGACACCTGGAGGGGAGCCAACACCCCGGAGGAGTGGGATCGACTCCGTCCCTGACTCCCCCCGCCGGTCTCGAGCCGGTCCCAGCTTGTACAATCGAGCTCCCGTTCCCGGTGCGGAAACCCCGATGTCCCGATCGAGACGTCTCATCGTCACCTGTCCCGCCTGCGAGACCCGCTTGCGCTTGGGAGGAACCGAGGGCCTGCCCCGGAGATTCAAGGTCCGTTGTTCCTCCTGCGACACGGCCTTCGTCGGACGACTACCCTCTCCGGCAGGACCGGAGAAGGGGGCTCCGGGCCAGGAGCCCCCGAATCGGGAGCTCCCGGCGTCGGAGACTCTTCGAGGGCGGGCCACCCTTTCCCCCGCCGCCGACCCCTCCTCGCCGGAGTCGAGATCGTCGGCCGACTCCCC
Organism: Thermoanaerobaculia bacterium; assembly: GCA_033722255.1. GTDB lineage: Bacteria > Acidobacteriota > Thermoanaerobaculia > Multivoradales > JAIOJS01 > JAWVZJ01. Next base: position 10,338 of record JAWVZJ010000021.1, read on the forward strand.
CTCCGAGACCCGGGATCCGCCGGGGACCGTTTCGCCCGCTCCCCGGGGGAAGGGGTCTACCGAGTCCCTGGAGGGTGCGACCTCCGTCCTCCCCTCCACCTCCGCGGGTTCCGGTGGAGAGCGGATTACGACCTTCTCTCCGGGGGAGTGGGTGGGAGAGCGTTATCGAATCGAGCGGTTCGTGGCCATGGGGGGCATGGGGGAGGTCTACGAAGCCCGGGACACCGCCCTGGAGCAACGGGTCGCCCTGAAAGTGGTGAAGCCGGCCGCGGTCTCCGACGCCGGTGCGCTGGAGCGGTTCAAGCGCGAGATCCACGTGGCCCGGCAGGTGACCCATCGGAACGTGTGCCGAATCTACGACCTGGGCATCCACCGCTCCGAGGGTCCTCTGGCGAGGCTGTACCCGGACGGGAAGATCCCCTTCGTGTCCATGGAGCTCCTGGAGGGGGAGAGCCTGGCGGATCGCTTGAGGCGGACCGGTGCCATGTCCCTGGAAGAGGCCCGGCCTCTGGTGGAACAGATGGCCGCGGCCCTGGAGGAGGCCCACCAGGCCGGGATCGTCCACCGGGACTTCAAGCCCGCCAACGTCATGCTCGTTCCTACCGAAGGGGGCGAGCGGGCGGTGGTGACGGATTTCGGCCTGGCGAGGAGGCACGGTCGGGACTCCGGCCAGACCCTCACCCAGTCCGGCTCGGTCATGGGATCTCCCGCCTACATGGCTCCGGAGCAGGTTCAGGGTGGGGCGGTCACGGAGGCGGCGGATCTCTATGCCCTCGGGGTGGTCCTCTACGAGATGGCCACCGGCAGCGTTCCCTTCCAGGGGGAGAGCCCGATCGCCACGGCCGCCAAGAGGCTGTCGGACCCCCCTCTCCCACCTTCCGACCTCCGGGGGGACCTGGATCCGGGGTGGGAAGAGACGATCCTCCGGTGTCTGCACCGGGATCCCGGGGAGAGGTTCGACTCCGCCACCGAGGTGGCCCGGGCCCTCCGGGGCGATCGGGAGGTCGCCGAAGAGGCGGGACGGCGAAGGATGCTGCTGGCGATCGCCGCCGGGTTCCTCGTCGCCCTGGCCGTGGGCCTCAACATCTGGGCCTGGAGGGGTCGGGCGGAGCGGGCCGCGAATCCCTATCTGGGGATCGAGGTGACGGAGCGTCCCTCGGTGGCGATTCTCGGGCTCCAGAACCTCACCGGAAGACAGCGGGTGGAATGGCTCGGTACGGGGGTGGCGGAGATGTTGGGGACCGAGCTCTCCGGCGGAGGGGCCGTTCGGGTGGTCTCCCGTGAGGACGTGGCCCGGGTACGCCGGGAGATGGGCCTCGAGGGGGGAGAGGAGGTCACGGGACCGGCCCCGACCGAGCTGTTGAAGAGGTTGGGTGCCGAGTACCTCGTCTCCGGTTCCTATACGGTGGTCGGGGAGGGCACCGACGCCCAGCTCCGGCTGGACCTGGAGCTGCGCTCTCGGGACCTGAGGGGAAACGCCCGGGGAGTCGCGGTCCGGGGAAGGGAGCGAGAGCTGTTCGAGCTGATTTCTCGGGCCGGCGACGAGCTCCGAGAAGCCCTCGAGGTCGAAGTTCGGAGGACCGAGGAGGCGTTCCGGTGGGCGAGTCGGGAGGCGGCCCGGTCGTACGCCACCGCCGTGGACCGGCTCGAGGTGAACGACTTCGAGGGGGCCAGGGAGAAGCTGGAGACCGCGGCCGAGATCGAGCCGGGGAACCCGAGGATCCGGGCGGCCCTGGCCGCGGTGTACCAGCGACTCGGATACGAGAGGGAGGCGGAGGAGGAGATCGGCCGGGCGGCCGAGCTCGCCGATGGCCTTCCGGTGGCCGAGCGCCTCGAGATCCGAGCCCGTAGCCTCGAGTACGAGGGACGGTGGGAGGAGGCGGCCGGAGTCTGGGACGAGCTCTGGCGGCTGCATCCCGACAGCGTCGAGCACGGTCTGAGTCTGGCCCGGGCCCTTCTCACGGCCGGACGCCCGGACGGGGCCGAGCAGGTCCTGGAGGCTCTGGAGCGGCTCGAGGTCGGGACGCAGGATCCCCGGATCTTCTTCACCCGGGCCTCGGTGGCGGCCGCCCGGGGCGACTTCCGACGGCAGCAGGAAGCGGCGGCCCGGGCGGGAAGCCTGGCCGAAGCTCGGGAGGCGCGACTCCTCCTGGCGGAGGCGAGGCTCGTGGAGGGATGGGCCTGGCGAAATCTGGGGCGGGCCTCCCGGGCACGGGAGAGGACCCGGGAGGCCCGGACCCTCTATGAAGAGATGGGCGACCCGGCGGGTGAGGCCAGGGCCCGGGTCCAGGAGGCGACCCTCCTCTTCGACCAGGGAAATCTCGACGAGGCGCGGACGGCCTTCGAGGAGACGCTGTCGACCTACCGGGCCTTGGGCGATCGGGGTCAGGAGGCCAGGGTGTTGAACAACCTGGCCGTGGTCCTCCGTCAGCAGGGAGAGCCCGATCGGGCTCTGGAGCTCTACGACCGGGTCCTGTCCCTGGCCCGGGAGACGGGGAGCCGGATCGGGGTGGCCCAGGCCCAGAGCAATCTGGGAGTCCTTCGTCTCAAGCGGGGAGATCTCGCCGAGGCTCATCGGCGTTTCCGGGAGACCCTGACCATTGCCCGGGAGATCGGAGATCGACGCCAGGAGGCCCACGCGCTGTACGACCTGGCCCTGGTCCTCCGACGGCAGGGGCAGTTGGGAGAGGCCCGGGAGCGGCAGGAGGAGGCCCTGGCCATCCGACGGGAGATGGGGCAACGGGTGGGCGAGGCGGCGAGTCTCTCGGATCTGGCGACCCTGGCCCTCTACGAGGGACACCTGGAGGAGGCCGAGAGCCGGTATCGAGAGGCTCTGGAGATCGCCCGGGACGCCGAGAACCCCCGGCTCGGGGCCTTTGCCCGGTACGGCCTGGCCCAGGTTTATTTCGAGAGGGACGAGCGGCAGGGCGCGGAGGCTTTCCACTCCGAGGCCCTGACCATCCGCCGGGACCTGGGGGAGGGGGCGACGGTGGCCGAGAGCCAGCTCGCCCTGGCGCGCCTCGAGCTGGAGTGGGGGAACGCCGTCGCCGCCCTCGCACGGCTGGACTCGGCGATCCCCTCCCTCCGGGGGGAATCGGCCCGGGATGCGCTGCTTCGGGCTCGGGCACTCCGGGCCCGGGCCCTGGCGATGGAGGGGCGATCCGAGGAGGCCCTTTCCGAGATCGGAGACCTCGACGGCCGCCTGGAAGAGAGCGAGGATCTGACCGCCTCCCTCCGGGCGGGTCTGGACCTGGCCCGGGCCGAGATTCGGCTCGATCGCCGGGAGCGCTCCCGGGCCCGGGCAGGGGAGGTAGCCTCCCGGGCCCGGGAGGCCGGACTGATCCCCCTGGCCCTGGAGGGTCAGCTCCTGGTGGGGAAGAGGACCCGAGATCCCCTCCGAGCTCGGAACCTCCGAGGCGAGGTGCGAACGGAGGCGACGGCGATGGGATTCGAACGTCTGGCTCGATCGGCCCGTTGAGGTCTCGGTCGAGATCGCTGCGAGTGGACCAAGGAAGGAGACGAATTCTCGATGAGTGAAACCGTGAGGATCGGGATCAACGGATTCGGCCGGATCGGTCGGTGCACCTTCAAACAACTGCTGAAGCGAGACGACGTCCGGGCGGTGGGGATCAACGACCTGGCCGACCCGGGAGATCTCGCGTACCTCCTGAAATACGATTCGGTCCACGGCTGGTACCCGGAAAAGGTCTCCCGGACGGAAGACTCCCTCGTGGTGGGGGACCGGGAGATCCCCTTCTTCTCGGAGGAGGATCCCTCCTCCATTTCCTGGGGCGACGTGGGAGCCGACGTCGTCATCGAGTCCACCGGAGCGTTCCGGGACCGGGACCGGGCCGCTGGCCATCTCCGGGACGGAGTGAAGAGAGTCGTGATCTCCGCTCCGTCGGACAACGCCGACGGGACCTTCGTCCTGGGAGTCAACGGCGACGACTACGACCCGGAGCGCCATGTCGTGGTCTCGATGGCCTCCTGTACTACGAACTGCCTGGCTCCAGTGGCCAAGATCCTCCATCGGGAGTTCGGTCTCGAGCACCTCATGATGTCCACGGTTCACGCCTACACGTCCAGCCAGTCTCTGATGGACATCCCTATGCGAAAACGGCGCCGGGGTCGCTCCGCCGCCGTCTCCATCGTGCCCACCACCACCGGAGCCGCCAAGGCCACCGAGCTCGTCCTCCCCGAGCTGGAGGGTCGGATGGATGGGATGGCCTTCCGGGTGCCCGTCCCCGACGGCTCGGTCGTCGATCTGGTGGCCTCCCTGAACACCGACGTCACCGCCGAATCGGTCAACCGGGCGCTCCGGGAGGCCAGCCGGGAGAAGGAGCTGGCCGGGATTCTCCGGGTGACGGACGAGGCCCTCGTGTCCCGGGACATCCTGGGCGATCCCCATTCCTCCATCGTCGACGCCGAGAGCACCATGGTGCTGAGGGACCGGATCGTCAAGATCGTGGCGTGGTACGACAACGAATGGGGCTACTCGGCCCGTCTGGCCGACTTCGCCGTCCGGGTGGCACGGAGCTGAGATCTCCCGACCGGCTCAGGCGATGAGTACCGAAGATCCCGTCGTCGTCGGGGTGTCCAGCCCCGGAGAGGTCGGCTCCGGCGAGTCCGGCGAGCCGAGGTCCCGCCGAGTCCGGCCTCGGCGTCGCCTCCGCCGTCGATTCGTGACGGCCATCGTCACCCTGGTCACGGTGGTTTTCGCTGCCCTGGCGGTGGTTCTGGCCCTCTCGGGCCGTCGCCAGCTCCGGGCTGACATCGAACAGCGCACCCTGAACCATGCCGCCCTGGCCACGGGCGCGATCAGCGATGCCTACTCCACGTACTACTTCAGCGGATTCAGTAAGTTCAGGGAGCTCGTGTCCGACGTGATGGCCCGGAATCCGGATCTCGTCCGGATCGCGATCTACGACACGAACGGGGTCCTTCTCTTCGATTCGGTGGAGCTCGGCGACGCCTACGGGGCGCCGCGGGCACGTCCTGGACCCCGGACGGAGAAGCCCAGGCTCCGCCGGGCGGTCCGAGGACTGGAGCCCGCCGCCTGGCATGTCGGCCCGGAATCCGGTCCCGGGGAGGAGCGGTTCCTTGTCGTCTACCCCCACGTGGAGGAATGGGGAAGGCATCGATACTCGGTCGCGTACTGGGCTTCCTACGCCAGCCTCGGCGAGGAGACGTGGGAGATGCTGGGCCGGCTGCTGGGACCGATCCTCGCCTCCCTGGTCCTCGGCCTCGGGGTCGCGGTGTTTCTCGCCCGTCAGAGCCTGGGTCCCCTGGAGAAGCTCGCCGCCGGAGCCAGGGACCTCGCCCGGGGTGACCTCGATCGCAGGCTCGACGTCCGGACAGGGGACGAGTTCGAGGCCCTGGCGGACACCTTCAACGACATGGCGGAACGCCTGGCGGTGACCATCCACGACCTCGAGGCCAGCAACGAGGCCCTGGCCCGGTCCAACGTCCATCTCCGGGAGGTCGATCGGTTGAAGAGCGACCTCCTGGCCAACGTCAGTCACGAGCTCCGGACTCCGCTGACCTCCCTACGGGGATACAACGAGGCCATGGCCGAGGGGATCCTCGGACCCCTGACCGATTCCCAGCGGGAGGCTCTGGAGGTGAGCGGACGGAACCTGGAGCGACTCCAGGAGATGATCGACGGCCTCCTCACCTATTCGCGGCTGGAGTCGGGAGCCATCGAGATCGAGCGGGAGGAGATCGATCTGTTGGAGATCGCCCGGGCGAGCCTGATGGAGATCCGGAGCGCCCGGGCCCCCGGCCGGACCCTGGACCTCGAGGCGCCGGAGGAGCTTCCGACGGTCTGGGCGGACCCCCAGAGGATCCGTCAGGTCCTGGAGAACCTCCTCTCCAACGCGGTGAAGTTCACGGCCGAGGACGAGAGGGTTCTCCTCCGGCTCCGGGCAGAGCGCCACGACGTGGTGGTGGAGGTGATCGACGAGGGCATCGGGATCGCCGCCGAGGACCGGAGTCGGATCTTCGAGCGCTTCTACCAGGTCGACTCCTCCTCTACCAGGGCCTTCGGCGGGATCGGCCTCGGCCTGGCCATCGTCCGGCAGATCCTGGACGCCCACGGCGTGAGGATCGAGGTGGAGAGCGAGCTCGGGAAGGGAAGCCTGTTCCGGTTTCGGCTTCCGCGCCCTCCGGAAGACGGGGAGGAGGCGCTGGCACCCTCGGTCGCCGTCGTCGGTGGCGCCCCGGAATGGGTCGGCGAGCTCCAGGAAGAGCTGATCGATCGAGGTTGGCGGGTCCGGACCACGGACAGCTGTGCGGCCGGGCGACGCTTGGTCGCCGAGATGATGCCTTCCGTAGTCGTCCTGGATCGTCTCCTGGAGGACGGGGACGGATTCGATCTACTGTCGGAATGGCAGCGGGCCGCGGCCATCCGAAGGATTCCGGTGGTGGTGGTCTCGACGCCTCGGGACCGATCCCTGGCCCGGAGAATCGGGGCCGCGGTCCATCTCTCCAAGCCCGCGAGCCCGGAGCGGGTAGCCGACGAGATCGAGGGAGTCGAGGTCCCGGATGACGACCCGGAGTAGAGGACGGCTCGGAGGTTGCGGCGGAGCTCCGGGGCAGGTATCTTGAACCGATCGTCCATGAATCGAGAAAAGATCCTCGTCGTCGACGACGAGCCCGATGTGAGACGTCTCCTGGAGGTCGTTCTGGGACGTCAGGGGTACGACGTGGTGAGCGTCGGATCCGGCCTCGAAGCGCTGGTCACCGCCCAACGCGAGCAGCCGAGCCTGATCCTCCTGGACATCATGATGGAGGGGAT